>CANPZX010000046.1 GCA_947589195.1 uncultured Bacilli bacterium
AAATAAAAGGTATTATTAAGGTCTGTTTTGTTTTCCCAACCATTCATCATAGTAATACTTTTAATTTTGCCATTTTGAATAGCAAAGTTACCAGTTATAGCATTAGTATTTAAATTATTTACTTTTATTTCAAACTTAGATGTACTAGCATTTACAAGTATTGGTAATAAAAGAAGAATAGTTATACTTAAAAGCATATTTTTAATTTTTTTCATTTTGATTTTCCCCCTGAATTTTTGTTATTTTATAATTAAACTTTCGCTTTCTTTCATTTCTTTTGGAATAGATATATCCATATATTCTAGGATAGTTGGTGCAATATTAGTTAAATCACCAGTTTCTTTTAATTTAACTTTTTTATCTAAAAGAATGAAAGGTACTTTCGAAAGGGTATGAGTAGTAACGATGTTATTTTCATCATCAAGCATTATATCAACGTTACCATGATCAGCTGTAACAATTACTTTATAGAAGTTATTCTCAGCTTCTTCTAATAATTTATTTAAACAGATATCAACAGTCATGACGGCTTTTACCGCGGCTTCAAAGTTTCCTGTATGACCGACCATATCAGGATTAGCAAAATTTACTAAGATAAAGTCAGTATCTTTTTGCATACAAGCAATTACTTTTTTGGTTACTTCAACTGCACTCATTCGTGGGTCTAAATCATAAGTTTTAATTTTTAAAGATGGAACTAAGTATTTATTACAGTTTTCAATTGGGCCATCATATTCACCATCAAAGAAGTATGTTACATGAGCATATTTTTCCGTTTCGGCAACCCTAGCTTGAGTTAAGCCTAATTTACTTAAATATATTCCTAAAGGATTTTCGATTATCCGTGGTGGTAAAAAGCATAAAGTGGGAATTTTTTTATCAATTGGAACAAAGGTATATACTTTAGTATTAGTTAGTTTAACGGTAGGAAAATTAGGATAATTTTCATTAACTAAAGGATCAAGAATTTGTTTAGCTCGATCAGTACGATAATTCATCCAAATCATAATATCCCCATCTTTAATGTAATCAGTACTACTTAAAGATAAAGGAGGAATAAATTCATCTGTTATATTTTTTTGATATAAGATATTTAATGTATCAGGAATATTAGTAATTCTTTCCCCATAACCTTTAGTTAATAAATCATAGTATTTACTAGTTCGATCTATTTTATTATCTCTATCCATGGCATAATAACGACCACATAAGCTAACTATCTTTCCTACTTGATATTCTTTGATTTTGGTTTCTAATTCACTAATAAAGGAATAGGCTTCAGTAGTTTTGGTATCACGACCATCAGTAATAAGATGAAAATTTATTTTTTTTACATCATTTTTAACAAGTATATCAAATAGTTTTAAGAAATGATCCATTGAAGAATGAACTTTACCATTACTAAAAAGACCAATAAGATGAACAGTTTTATTTTGTTCTTTTATTTCTTTTAACATGGAAGTAAACAAGTCATTGTTTTCATATTCATGATCTAAGAAGTTAGTAATTCTTTCAATATCTTGTAAAACTTTTCGGCCTGCCCCAATTGTCATATGACCTACTTCACTATTACCAAATTGACCAGGTAATAAACCTACAGCTTGTTCAGAGGCATCTAAAAGAGCATGGGGATACTTTTTCCATATATTGATTATTGTTTCAGGTTGGGCTTCAATTATAGCATTACCATGTTTTTCTTCACGATAACCAAAACCATCTAAGATTACGGCTAATATCTTTTTCATAAACATTTCCTCGTCTTTTCAGTAAATATACTAACACAAAGTATTAAAAAACTCAATATCGGGGTTTATTTATTCTATACTCTTAATATTTTCGTTTGTTTTAGTTAAAGAAATTTCTTCTTGTTTTAATTCTTGATCATAAGGAAGTTCATAAAATATATCATTTAAATATGATAGGCAATGTTCAACGTATTTTTTGCTTTGTTCTTTCTTTTTCCAATCGGTCCAACCATTATAGGTTCCAAAGATATTTTCAAAATCATCTTGTTCATACATTGCACATATTTCTGATAAAATAAAGATAGCAGAATGACCGTTTTTATATTCATCATTTAATAAATCATCATAGGTATAACCTAAATTTTTATTAATATAATCAACATTACATTTATTAATTTGGAATACTCCAAGATCATTAGTTTTAGATATGTGGCCATTGGTATTCCATTCTCCCCCAGATTCATTATGGCCAATTGTCATAAGAACCCGGAAGGGAACATTATATTCAAGACACATTTCTCTTAAATAATCTTGATATTCGGTGGAACAAGGAACATCATAATATTTATTTTTTAGTTCTTCTAATTTTTCTAATGTAGCTTCTTTATATAGTTTAATTGAATCTTCTATATATTGTTCTTCGTCTTTAACATGGATATCTATAATATTATTAATACCACTAGAAATTTGACTTAAAATATCACTAGCTCTTTCGTTTTTTGTAGATGCTATTTTTTCATTATTAGATATTTGAAAATGATTTGTAGGATTTTCGGTAGTTATTCCTTCAGAATAAATAAATTGATTTTCGTCAGTAGTTTCTAAATCATTTAATAGTAAATTTAAACCTAATGTGGTTAATAATAAAGATTTTTTAATTTTTAGTAATGTTTTTTTATTTTGCATGTTATAGCCCCCTTTAAAGCACACTTTGTAGATATTACCATATTTTTTTTAATTATGCAAGTATTAAAAAAAGACGATTTTAATCGTCCTATAAACCAATAGCTAGTTTTTTATTTAATCTTAAAGTATCCGCTAGAGTGGCAATAAATTCCGAATTAGTGGGTTTACTGCGATCAAAATCGACACTGTGGCCAAATATTTCATCCATTAATTCATAGTCTCCTCGAGACCAACTTACCTCAATTGCATGGCGTATTGCTCTTTCAACACGAGAGGCAGTAGTATCAAATTTATGAGCAATCTCTGGATAAATTGTTTTGGTAATACCTCCTAACATATCGGGATTTTGATACATCATATATACACTTTCACGAATATATTGGTAACCCCGAATATGGGAAGGAATACCTAAAGAATGTAATAATTTACTTATTTCTAATTCTATTTTAGTATCTTTATATTCAGTTTCTTCTTCAGCAGGAGTAGCTATATCTAAAATTCTTTTTTCTAATATTTGATAATCAAGCGGTTTAAGTAAATAATAATCTATATCATATTCACTTAAAAGTTTGATAGTTGATTCTTTTTTAAAACTACTTAAAACGATAACATTTTTCTTAATATTATGGTTTTTCATTTCTTCTAAAATAGTTAAACCATCTATTTCAGGCATAATGATATCCATCAAAATTAAATCAAAAGTATTAGAATTATTTAAAATATAATCTAAAGCTTCTTTCCCAGTTTTAATGGTTTTAACAATATTTATAACAGCGTGACTACTAAAATACTTCGACATCTCATTTAAAGCAACTTCATTATCATCTACTACAAGTACATTAATTTGCGTTTTCATTTTCGTCTCCTTAAATTTTCATATTTTTACTGCACGCAAGTTAATTATAAAAAATAATTAGACAAAATACTAGAATTTATTTTGTCTAATGTTGTAAAGTTTCGTAAAAATTTGTCGAATTTTTACATAAATCATCATTTTAAACAAAAAAATACGATATTTCTTCGTATTTTAAGCATCTAAAATTTCTATTTCATCTTGGATATTATCAATAGCTATTAAATGACCTTTAGCTAAGTATTCTAAGGTAGCTCCTCCACCACTTGATAAATAACTAAAAGCATTTTTATAGCCTAAGTTTTTAACAGCACTGACAGAGTCTCCCCCACCAACAACAACTGTATCTATTTGTTTTAATAAATCAAATATTTCTTTAGTTCCATTAGAGAAACGATAATCTTCATATTTACCTAGAGTTCCATTTAGAAAAATTGTATTACTCTTAATAATGGCTGTTTTATATTTTTCAATAGTTTTAACTCCTATATCATAAATTACTTCATTTATATCAATTTCATTAATTTTCCGATATTTTATATAACTTAAATCGTAAGTATTACCAACAATTACATCTAAGGGAAGCATTAATTTAGATTTATAAGTTAGCATAATATTTTTTAAATCATTTATTATTTCTTGATTCGTGGTAGCAAGAGAAGAACCAATATCAAACTTTAAAGTTTTTAAAAAACTATTGGCTAGACCACCACCTAAAAGTAAATAATCACATTTAGGAAGTAAAGCTTTTATTAAAGTTAGCTTATCTTCAACTTTAGCTCCACCCATGATGACCGTAAAAGGACGAGTAGGATTTTTTATTAATCTATCTAAAGAATTAATTTCTTTCTCTATAGAAAATCCTATACAACTAGGTATATATTTACCAATACCAACTGTCGAAGCATGAGCGCGATGAGCAGAAGCAAAAGCATCTAAGCAAAAGATATCAGCAAGAGACGCCCAAAATTCACCAACCCAAGGATCATTATTGCTTTCTAAATTACCTTTTAAATCAAGAAAACGGGTATTTTCTAATAATAAAATTTCACCAGGATTCATGTTTTCAACCATTAAAGGTAATTCCGGATCTAAGGGGTTTTCAATAAAAGTTATTTTATTTTTCAGCAGTTTTTTTAAATGATTATAAACTATTTTTAAAGTATTGGTAATTAAATCTTCAGTAGTTTTTACTTTGCCAAAATGGCTTAAGATGATAATTTTAGCATGATTTTCAGTTAAAAAATTAAGAGTTTCAAAACTTAAACGAATTTTAGAGTCATCAAGAATTTTACCATTGGATACAGGGACGTTATAATCAAAACGAACAATAACTCTTTTTTCATAAACATTCATATCTTTAAGTTTTTGTTTCACTCTTTATCACCTTACTTTCTTTAATTTTTTAGTTTTCGAACATTTTTTTAGCTGTTCTTAACATTTGAGCAGTATAACCTACTTCGTTATCATACCAAGCTGAAACTTTAACAAGTTCTTTACCATCAACTTCTATTACTTTAGTTAATAAAGTATCGACTAAAGCTCCACATTTTTTACCAATTATATCACTAGAAACAACAGGATCAGTGGTTATTTTTAAAGTTTCAGAAACATGGTTTTTAAAAGCTTCATTTATTTGTTCAACCGTCGGATTTTTTTCTAATTCCAAAGTAACATCGATAAGTGAGCCATCACTAACGGGAACTCGATAAGCTAGGCCATCTATTTTACCATTTAATTCGGGGATTACTATGCCAATAGCTTTTAAAACTCCCGATGAGGTAGGAATTATATTTTGGGCAGCTGCGCGACCACGGCGTTCAATAATGCCTTTTTTATGAGGAATATCTAAGGTTGCTTGATCGTTAGTATAAGCATGAATAGTACTCATAAAACCTTTTTGAATTTTAAATTCGTCATTTAATACTTTTAAGACCGGAGCTAAACAATTAGTTGTACAAGATGCTGCGGATACAATACGATCATTAATATTTAAAATATTATCATTAACATTATAAACAACGGTTTTGACATCCCCTTTAGCTGGAGCCGATATTAAAACTTTTTTAGCTCCCGCTTTTAGATGTTTTTGGGCACCTTCTAAAGAGGTAAAATGTCCTGTGCATTCTAACACTAAATCAACATCTAATTTTTGCCATGGTAAGTTTTCGGGATCTTGTTCGGCAAAAATAGGTATCCTTTTTTTATTGTTGATAACTAACTCATTTTGTTCATAAGTTATTAAATCTTCATGAAATGTACGAAGATTAGTATCATATTTTAATAAATAAGCTAATTCTTCCGCGGTTGTTAAATCATTAATCGCGACAACATCAAAAGTATTACCAACAATCATTTCTCGGAAAGCAACCCTTCCAATTCGACCAAAACCATTAATAGCAACTTTTATCATTTTTTTCCTTCTTTCTTTTAACCAATAAATTCTCTTAAAATAGAATCACTTGAAATATATTCACTAGGAATAGGGTAAAAATTTTTTAAAGATTTAAGTAATCGACGAGCTTCTTCATAATAAGGAGAATCAGCTCTTACTGAATATAATAGAGGTTCAGCATAAACCTTTAAAACACCTACTTCAAAAACATAAGCAGTGTTAATAACTACATCAGCTTGATGGATATAAGGAAATATATAATTTTCTTCTCCAGCTCGTACTAATTGCCAGTCTTCAATTGTTTTTCTAACATCAGCTCCTCGATCTCGATTGTCACGAACCATACGTCTTAATAGGCGTAAATCAACTGTCGAAACATAATTGTGACGATCTATAGCTAGAGGAATAAAAGGACTTAAATAAATCTTAAATTTATATTTTCTTTCAATATTAGGAGTTAATTCATCATTTAAGCAATGTAGACCTTCAATTAAAATAATACCATTTTCTTTTAAAAAGAATGTCTTTTCTTGCTGTTCTTTTTTTCCAGTTATAAAATTATATCTTGGTAAAACAACTTCTTTTTGACTAATTAAATCATTTAGGGTTTTATTAAATAGTTCTAAATCAATGGCATTTAAAGATTCAAAATCAAGTTTTCCATTAGGAAGTTTAGGAGTTTCACTTCGGTCTTTAAAGAAATCATCAACCGAAAGAATGATAGGTTCATAACCAAATGTTTCTAAATAGCTGGTTAAACGTTTAGCTGTAGTGGTTTTACCGGTAGATGATGGACCAGAAATTAAAACAACTTTCACATCTTTTTTCTCATGAATGGTTTTAGCTACAGTATAGATATTTTCATTAAAAACTAGTTCATTTGACTTTATTAAGCTTTGAATTCGATTAGAACTAATACGATCATTAACATCAGATAAATAGGGAACTCCCATTATTTTTAGCCATTCTTCACCTCTTTCAAATGTATCTATAATATTATCATAATGAACATATTCTGGAGATTCTTCTTCATCACTAATACTAGGATAGACTAAGACAATTTTATTTTTTCCGAGATATACTAATTCAAATTGGGTTATTTTAGATGTTTCTAAAGGTAACTCAGTATAAAAATAATTAAAATATTTTTTTAAACGATATAAAGTTACTATTTCATCATTGGTATTATGAACATTTTTAGATTTTTCATATTGACCATTTATTTCATAATATTTAATAGCATCTTTTGATAAAACATTTAATTTTTCAATTTTTAAGTTAGCAGTAATTATTTCTTGCATTTTTTGTTTTATTTTTAAAAGATCATCTTTAATTAAGTTTTTTTCACTTACAATTTCGGTCATTATTCCTTTTGGAACACTATGCCAAAAACGAACTTCAGTATTATCATATAATTCTTTAATAGCTACTTCATATATAAATTTTAAACCACCTTGATACATACGATAACCATAAGGATCTGTATAATCAATAAAATCTATTTTGGCATCTTTCGTTAATTTATAATTTAAAGAAACTATTTCATTATTTAAACGAGCTCCAAGTATAGGATGCTTCATTCTTGTTTCATACATACTAGCAACTTCAGAAACAGTTGTATTAATAGGAAATTCTTTGGTAGAATTATCTTTAAAGGTTATAGTTATTGTATTCATATCGACCCCTCGTATTCTCTTCTATTTTAACATATTATCTTATTTTGTCATATCTTTTTTTGTATAAAATTTTAAAGTTTACTCTAAGATATTAATAGGTGATAAACAAATGAATATCATGCCAACAGTTATTGAAAAGAGTTATAATGGCGAATATGCTTATGATTTGTATTCAAGAATGTTAAAAGATCGAATTGTTTTTTTAACTGGGGAAATTAATATGGCAAGTGCCAATATCATTATTAGTGAACTTTTATATTTAGATAGTTTAAATCATGATGATATTTGTTTATATATCAATTCTCCGGGAGGAGAAGTATCTAGTGGGCTAGCCATTATTGACACCATTAATTTTGTGAAAAGTAAAGTTAGAACTATTGTAGTTGGTATGGCGGCAAGTATGGCAGCGGTTATTTTGACCTGTGGAGATAAAAGATGTGCGCTTTTAAATGCCGAGGTGATGATTCATCAACCGCTTGGGGGAATCCAAGGACAAGCAACAGATATTAAAATTGTTGCTGACCACATTATCAAAATAAAAGAAAAATTAGTTAAAATAATGACAGATAAAACAAAGAAAAAAGCTTCTATAATTGAAGCTGATATGGAAAGAGATTTTTATATGGATGCTAAGGAAGCTTTAGAATATGGAATTATTGACGAAATTCTTTAGTCTTGATTATTATATTGGTCAATTAATTTTTTCATTTTAATAAAATGATGATTAATACCAGATTTACCTATTTTATATTCTGTTTCTAAAGAAATAATTTCAGCTAGTTCCGCATAAGAAGATTCAGGATACTTTTCCCGATATTCTAAGACAATTTGGGTATGTTCATCTAGTAAATCAAATAAATCTTTTTCGCGAATAAATTTAATTAATTCTAAATGTTTTAAGCCGGTAATAGTAGTTTTCTCTTGATTAGCTATTTCACAGTTATTAAGACGATTTACCATGTTTTTATGGTCGCGATAGATCCTTATATCTTCAAAATAAAATAAAGAATTAACAGCATTAAACATTTTTATTAAATCACTAATCATTTCGGCTGATTTTAAATAAACCATATAGCGATTAGCTCTTTTTAAACTTTTAGCATCTAATTTTAAACTTTTTAAAAGTTTTTTGATGAAAAAAGCATCAGTTTCTTTAGTAAAGACAAACTCTAAATGATAGCCACTTGTACTAGGATCATTGATAGAACCTGTAGTTAAAAATGTCCCTTGTAAATAAGCCTTTTTTTCTTCAAAAGTTTCGAGATAGTTTTCATTTGCTTTAATTTTATGATTATTTTCATAGATATTTAAAGATTCTAGAATAAACATCATTTTTTCTTTTATTTCTAAGATGTAAATCTGTTTAATCCGAAATCGTTTTTGATTACGTACGATTATTTTAATATTAATATTAAATATTTCTTTTAAATATTTATAAATACGACGAGCTATTTTGGCATTTTCACTAGTAATAGTTATTTTCTCTTTGGAAAAAGTAGCATCATAGCGAAGTATTGCAGAAAGTTCCGCTCTTTTTTCTAGGGTATCTCCATCATGTTCAGTTATTTCTTCTTTTAGGCGAGTAGAAAAAGTCATAAGATCACATCCTAAATGTATTATATAAAATTAAATAAAAAAAAGAAACTTTTTCATTTCTTATTTTATTAGGAAGCGGGGACGGACACCATGCGGATCGGACGCACCGACCGTGCCGGCACGGCCATCGGAGCCGACATAAGCAAAGTTCGTAGAGTAAGCGACCGCTTTTAACCAATAATGGAATCTATTAGTACCATAACTGTTAATAAATTCAGGTTTTAACTTAAAAATAGCATACTGACGATTGTCGATTCCAATATCATAACCACTGGAACTCCATACTGTACTTCCATAGACATTTACTTCACTCATTAAATCTACTTGGCTATCATACCAAGCCCAGCCAGACGATGCACCACTATTAGTCGTTCCAAACTGATTAGAACGATTTCCATCATATTGGTCAGCCAATAAATTGGTATATGTAATTATGTTTTCTTCTTCAAATACTGGTTTGATATATGTATCAAACACACTTGGTAGTGTTTCGTGTTTCATCTTACTTCCGACATAGGCAGCAAGATTACTTCTTTCTTGCTTATCAACTGTTGGTAATTTTAATTCAGGATATACCACTCCGGTTGTATTTTTTCCATCTAGTAATTCATTCATCTTATCATTCTTTAATGGTATTGCCGGAATAATAGTTGCATGGCATTCCTTTAAATCAGTGTATCCTGAATGTAAATAATTATTTAAATCAGCGATTAACCACGTAACGTTATGTCCATCTTTATCTGTTTTTATATAATCTCCTACATAGATATCATCAAAACTACAATTTTCGATTTGACTATATAATTCTTTATTATTATATAAATATGTTATATCTTTTCCTCGGTAAGTATTTCTTCGTTCATTTAATCCGGCTTCTAAATACTCTTGATATTCAGATTCACTTAAACCAAAAGTAAACGTTATATTACATTTTGTTCCTTCACTTACATTATTTATTTTTAAGTTCCAAGCGTTATAATCCCACTCTCCTGTTGCTTCTCCATTACATTTTACTTCTGTTTTATATAAACCTCGGGCCGGAATTTCATTTGCTTCTTTACCATCAATAACAATGGCTACTTTCGCATTATTTATATTTGGGTATTTTCCTTGGGTATAGTTATATATCCTACTTACTAAAATACCCCCCCCCCAGAATGACAATTGT
>CANPZX010000047.1 GCA_947589195.1 uncultured Bacilli bacterium
TTTTTTAAAGTAGCATTTGACCAATCATTTTTAGCTCCAGAATCCCAAGCTTGAGTTTCTTGTTTTTCTCTTATTATTTTTACTCGTTGCCCTTCGGGTGTATTAACTAGGCCAATTATTCGCCATAACTCATTATTAAAATTTACATAATTATTAGGGTTTTCTCCATAATACCTGTATTCTTCTTGTTTTAAATTAGCTATTGCTTTATTAGAATCTAAGCCATACTCATCATATCCGGCATCTTCTATCTCGGCATCTTCATGACTTACTTTAACAATTCCACTTCCTCCAGCTATATCTTTATCTTCAATAGCTAATCTTTTTATATCTGAAAAATCTTCTAACATATATTCTGGTTCTGTTATTGCTCTATATGTTACTTTTACTTTACCTTTATATTCTGAATTTATAGCACTTATATTATCTAAGGTTATTTTCTCATCCATCCACATTCTTACTTCAAATATTCTCGTAGTATTCGGTCCTATTATTCCTTCTAATATCTTATCACTTTCACTTTTATTATCTAAATTTATAGTTTCATTTATATTTTTAGTTTGGATATTTACTTTTAAATATTCTTCCGGTAATTTAGTTTTACTTACACTTGAACTATCTATTTCTATTTCATAACTAGCATAACCATTACAAGTATTTTTTAACATAAAAACATAAGGTTTATTTTGTAAACCAATATCATCTTCAACGGGAAATACATTACTTAAACTTATTCCTTCTTTTTCTTCTTCATAAGTTATTTTAAAACAATTAGAATTTATGATATTTTCGCCATTTTGAATATGCGTTATTTGCCATAAGGCGTAGGTACTTCCTATTATTAAAGTTATTAAGAGAATTATTAAAAGTGAAAGTCTTACTTTCTTACTCTTAAATAACCCCCCCCCCATTTAAGCTTTTTTCCATTTCATCTTCTCCATTCTTATTTATATCTTAGCATTATTTAAAGGTATTGTAAATTAAAAATTAAACAAAAAAACTCTCCTAAGAGAGTCATTATTGTTATTTTTTCTTTTCGTCAAACATTTCTTTTAAAGTTGTGCCCATTGTCGCAATAGCTTGTAAATCACTTGGAACAATTATTTTTGTTGCTTGACCATCACTCATATTTGCTAAAGTTTCAAAACTTTTTAAAGTAAGAACCGCTTGATCAGCTTTTGCATCTTTTAATAATTTAATACCTTCAGCTTCCGCAGTTTTAATCTTTAATAAAGCTTCGGCTTCACCTTCGGCTCTTTTAATTTGGGCTTCTTTATCAGCTTCCGCTCTTAATATGGCACTTTCTTTTTCGCCTTCCGCAATTAAGATATTACTTTTCTTTTCTCCTTCGGCTTGAAGAATTTTTTCCCGTCTTTCTCTTTCAGCCCGCATTTGTTTTTCCATAGCTTCTTGAATATCTCTTGGTGGTAAAATATTTTTAACTTCAACCCGATTAACTTTAATACCCCATGGATCAGTGGCTTCATCCAAAATAGAACGCATTTTAGTATTAATAATATCTCGACTAGTTAATGTTTGATCAAGTTCTAATTCCCCGATAATATTTCTTAAGGTAGTGGCTGTTAAATTTTCAATAGCACTGATTGGATATTCAACTCCATAAGTATAAAGTTTAGGATCCGTAATTTGAAAATAAACTACGGTATCAATTTGCATCGTCACATTATCTTTCGTAATAACTGGTTGCGGAGCAAAATCTTTAACGATTTCTTTTAAGGTAACGATATTACTTACACGATCTACAAAAGGTATTTTGACATGTAAACCATTTTTCCATGTCGTATAATATGATCCTAATCTTTCAATTACATAACTTTTAGCTTGAGGAACTATTTTAATATTTGGTAATACTAAAATAGCCACGATTATTAAAATAGCAATTAAAAATTCCATTAATTTTCCTTCTTTCTTACAATTAATTTAACTCCGTCAATAGCTTCGATAAGAACTGTATCTCCAACCGGGATTTTTTCTTTACTTACAGCACTCCATCTTTTGCCATCAACTTTTACTTCTCCAATATGGTTTTTACTTACTTCTTCCGTTATAATTCCTTCCATCCCGATAACTCTGTCTAAGTTAGTTTTAATATGTTTTGGTTTAAGCCATTTATTTAATATTGGTCTAGTAGTAATCATTAAAATAATCCCCAGAATAACAAAGACGGCAAATTGCAACATAAAACTATCAAAAATAAAGGATAACAATAAAGATACAAAAGCACTGGCAATAAACCAAATTGAAACTAAACTAACTGTTGAAGCTTCAATAACTGTCAAAATAAATATTGTCGTTAACCAAACAATCCACATAAACTACTTACTTCACCTCTTTTATGAGTTTAATATACTATCATTTTACGTAAAAGTAAATGAAAAAAGACATAGTTTTCCTATATCTTTTCTACTTTTAAAGAAACATCATGACCATTTAAAGAGAAATTATCATTTAAATTATAATCTTTAATAATTTCTACAGCCAAAGTTTCATTTTTAATATAATCATCAAACTTAGCAAGCATTTTATCAGTATCACTATCACCGTTTACATAAATCTTAATTCTATCGATAACATTAAAATCACTTATTTTTCGTAAATTTTGTACTTTAGAAACAAATTCCCGAGCCATTCCTTCTAAAATTAAATCTTCGGTTAAAGAAGTATTTAAAATAACAAAATTATTATTTTCCATGCCCACATTAAAGCCATCTTTAGCATTAAAGTTAATTAAAACCATATCTTTATTAATAATAATTTCTTCGCCCATTAAATCTTTCTTTAATTCTAAACCATTATTTAAACTAATAATTTCTTCTTCCGTTAAATTTTTTAATAATTCTTGGAAAGAAGCCATTTTGGAACCTAAAGTTTTTCCTACTTCTTTAAAATTAGGTTTAACGGAAAAATTCATATATTCTTTTAAATTATTTTCAAAAATTACTTCTTTTACGTTTAATTCTTCTTTAATTAACGGAATTAAGTCTTTTAAGATATTTGCATTTTTACCGTTAATTACAACTTCACTTAATGGTTGGCGAACCTTTATTTTAGCTTCTTCTCTTACAAATCTACCAATACTAATTAAATCTCTTACTAAATCCATTTTTTCTTCAATTTCTTCATTTATTAGTTCTTTATTGGCTTTAGGAAAATCTGCTAAATGGACAGATTCTTCACCCGTTAAATTAATATATATTTCTTCTGTAGTAAATGGTATAATTGGCGCACAAAGTCGACATATTCCATTTAAAACTTCATAAGTAGTCATATAAACACTTTTCTTGGAATCATCAAATTCACTTTTCCAAAAACGATTCCGATTTCTTCTAATATACCAGTTAGATAAATCTTCTGATACAAAGTTAGTTATTAATCTGACAACTTGATTTAAGTCATAGGCATCATAATATTTAGTACATTCTAAGACTAATCGATTATATTTAGAAATTAACCATTTATCAATTTCTTCTCTTTTATTTATTGCCACATGACAAAGATCAATATCAATTTTATCGGCATTAGCATACATTTGAAAGAAAGAATAAGTATTTTTTAACGGATTAAAGAATTTAGAATATACTTCTTTTAAACCATCTTCATCAAACTTAAGTGGGGTCCAAGTTGGTGAAACATAAGGTAAATACCATCTAATGGTATCGGCTCCATATTGATGCATCAAACTAAATGGTTCCACCGCATTTCCTTTAGATTTATGCATTTTTTTACCATATTTATCTAATAATAATTCATTTACTAAAACATTTTTATAAGGACTTTTCCCGGTCATAAAGACACCTATTACAATTAAGCTATAAAACCAACCTCTAGTTTGGTCAATGCCTTCCGCGATAAAATCGGCAGGATATTGGCTTTCCCATAGTTCTTTATTTTCAAAAGGATAATGATATTGAGCAAAAGGCATAGCCCCTGAATCAAACCAACAATCTATTACTTCTGGTACTCTGTTCATTACTTTACCACATTCTGGACATTCAATATGAATATCATCAACATAAGGACGATGTAAATCTAAGGTGTTAGGATCAATCTTTTCGATAGCTACTCTTGCAAGTTCCTCTCTTGAACCAATCATCATCATATGTCCACAGGTACACCGCCATAAGGGAAGTGGTGTTCCCCAATAACGATTTCTGGAAATTGCCCAGTCATTCATATTCTCGAGCCAATTACCAAATCGTTTTTCCCCGACAAACTCCGGATACCAATGAACTTTTTTATTTTCTTCAATAATTTTATCTTTTAATTTAGTCACTTCTAAATAATAACTAGGTCTGGAATAATAAACTAATGGAGAATCACAACGCCAACAATGCGGATAATCATGTTTAATTTTTTGTTTTTTAAATAATTTATCATTTTCTTTTAACCATTTAATTACTTCTAAATCAGCCTCAAAAATATTCATTCCTTGCCATAAACCTTCTTTATAAACGGCATCTTCTCCGACTGGATTTACATAAGGTAAATTATATTTTTTGCCAACTTTCGCATCATCTTCCCCAAAAGCAGGAGCAATATGGACAATCCCCGTTCCATCACTCATCGTTACATAATCATCAACAGTTACGAAGAAAGCTTTACTTGGAATATTTAAACTAGGAATTAGTTGTTCATACTCCATATATTCTAAATCCTTGCCTTGATAGCTTGCTAAAACTTTAAAGTCATCCCCTAAAACTTGATGGGCTAAAGCTTCAGCTAAAATAAATTTGTATCCTTGAGATTCTACTTTAATATAAGTTGCATTAGGATTAACACATAAAGCAACATTACTAATTAAAGTCCAAGGTGTTGTTGTCCAAACTAAAAAGTAAGCATCTTCCATTTTTAATTTAAACGGAACAATGACCGTATTAGCATCGATTTCTTTATAACCTTGGGCTACTTCATGACTTGCAAGTCCGGTTCCACATCTTGGACACCAAGGCATAATCTTAACTCCTTCATAAAATAAACCTTCATCAAAAAATTTTTTTAAGATATACCATTCCGTTTCAATATAATCATTATCATATGTAATATAACGATTATCTAAGTCAATAAATTGGCCCATTTCTTCGGTTAACTTTCGAAACGCATTTTCATTATCCCAAACAGTCTTTTTACATAGTTCATTAAATTCTTTTATGCCATATTTTTCAATATCGCTTTTCCCCGAAAAACCTAATTTTTTTTCGACAGCTACTTCTACGGGTAAACCATGCGTATCCCAACCAATTTTTCTTAAAACCCGATGTCCTTGCATCGTTTGATATTTACAAAAAGTATCTTTTAAGAATTTAGCAACCATATGATGTAAACCAGGCATCCCGTTTGCCGTTGCGGGTCCATCATAGAAAACCCAATTATTTTTCGCATCCCGCTTTTCAATTGATTTATGAAAAATATCTTTTTCTTTAAAACTTTCTAAAATATCTTTTTCCACTAAACTTACTTCTCTTTTATCTAATTCTTTAAAATCTTTCATCTTCTTTTTTCCTTTCTTTAAATAAAAAAAGGCATACCCGAAGGACGATTTAACTCGTGGTACCACCTTTATTTTTTCTCTTTATTTTTAACGGTTTTAACCGGATTGTCTTACTTCATTTTCAGACTCTCAACTCCCAAGTGATTTTCTTTAAATCTTAGTTATTCATTTTCACCAACCATGAACTCTCTTTAAGCTTTAATTTAAATACTCTTCTTGTTCTTTGTTTTTTTATTTAGTAGTATAGTTTTATCTTTACTTTTTGTCAAGATACTAAATCTTTATATTTTTTATAAAATTCTTCTAAAGCTTTATTAAATTCTTCTTGATCAGTTAATCCTACAAAATATTTATGTCCATTTTCTGTTTCAATTCTTTGAATACATAAATCATTTTCGGAATCTACATTAGTCATATAAGCATATGTTTTATCATTTATTTCTATAATATCTGCAATAGCATAATCTTTACCATTTATAGTATATACATCTATATTATCCATTTTACTTGCTCCTTTTTCTAACTTAATATCATTTTATTACTATCTTCCCTTACTAGGTTCAGTATCATCAATATTATAGTAACCATCTTGACTTTGTAAGGAACTAGCTAACCCACCTTGTTGTTCTAATTTTTCTTCTGTTTCTCGATCTTTCGCAAATTCTATTGTTCCATCAGGCATCGTATAACCTATTCCTGTCGTTTCTCTTTCATATTGACCTAAACGATTTAAATAGGAAGAAGAAGCATCTTCTGGTGTTCTTTTCGTGGCATCAAGATAATTCGAATAAATAGGGGCATCTTTATAAGTTGTAAAAGTATCCCCAATATTATATAAATCATTGATATGAATAATATTATCACTATTACCATTCAAAGTAGTTTCAATATCAGTTTCAAGAGGTTTTATATCTTCTCCTAGTTCTTGTTCAATTTGTTTATTTCCAAAAAGATTATTAAAAGTATCTCGTAAACCTTCAAATAAAAAATCTCTTTCTGATTTATCTAATAACATTAAAAACGTTGCAATTTCTAAAAAGACTAACATTGATCCCCCGATTAAATCATTTCTTAATTTTTTAATTCTTTTTTGTTTCTTACTTTCAGCAATCATAACACGATTATTATTTACACTAGCTTCTTTAGCATAAAAATATGCTTCTAATTGATGTTTTATTTGTTGTGCTTCTAAATCAGCATCTTCACTTAAAGCTTTTTTATATAATTCTTCAATACTTTCATATGATTTAGTGCTTCTTTCATCTATTTCTTTTTTTATATTTGTTATATCTCCCATTTTCTTCACCTACTCTGTATTTAAATTATATAAAATAAGATTTTTATTGTCAATTAACTTATTAGTAATACTAAAATCAATTTATTCATGATAAAATTATTATAGAAAGAGGTTTTAAAAATGATTATTAATCAATCTATTTTTAAAGAGTATGATATTAGAGGAATATATCCAACTGAAATTAATGAAGAAACAGCTTATTTAATTGGTAAAGGTTATGGCAGTTATTTACAAGAAAAATTTAAACAAGATACTTGTGTCGTGGGCAGGGATAATCGCCTTTCTAGTCCTAACTTAGCTAATAGTTTAATTTTAGGCATTACCGATAGTGGTTGTAATGTTATTAATTATGGCCTTATTACAACCCCCATGCATTATTTAACAAGACACATTAATAATGTTTTTGGCATTATGGTAACCGCTAGTCATAATCCGAAAGATGATAATGGTTTTAAGTTTTCTTTTGATAAGTTAGCTAATGCCCGCGGGCAAATGATCTATGATTTTCGTGATTATATTCTAAAAGGTAATTTTTTGACTGGTCAAGGTAAAGTTATTTTAAAAAATATTGAAAATGAATATTTAGCCTATATGCAAAAAAATATTAATATGGGTCCTAGAAAGATTAAAGCAGTAATTGATTTAGGTAATGGGGCCACGACTTGTATTGCTAAAAAAGTTCATAATTTATTTTCTAATTTAGATATTACATATATTTGTGATGAAGATAATGGAACTTTTCCCAATCATCATCCCGATCCGGCTGTCGAAGAAAATATGGAAATGTTAAAAAATAAAGTTTTAAAATTGAAAGCCGACATTGGGATTGCTTATGATGGTGATGGGGATAGAATTGGCATTATTTTAGAAAATGGGAAGTATATTGCTGCCGATAAGTATATGATTATGATTATTCGCAATTTATTACCTAAATTAAAAAATAAAACTATTCTTTATGATGTTAAATGTTCGAAAGCTTTAGAAGATGAAATTAATACTCTTGGTGGTATCCCTTATTGCTATCGGACTGGAACAAGTTATACTGAAGCTAAAACCAAAGAAATGGGCTTAGAATTTGGTGGAGAATTTTCGGGACATATTTTCTTTAATGATCGCGATTATGCTTTAGGAAGTGGCATTTATGCTGGTTTAAGATTATTAGAGATTCTTTCTTATACCGATAAAAAAGCGAGCTCTTTATTAGATAAAATTAATTATTATTATGCAACCCCTGAAATAAAAATAGCCACGACTAATGAAAAGAAATTTGATATTGTTAAACAAATATTAACTTATGTAAAAAATAAAAATTATAATTATAATGATATAGATGGCGTAAGAGTAAACTTTAAAGATGGTTGGGCTTTAGTAAGAGCTAGTAATACGGGACCTAATTTAACTTTAAGGTTTGAAGCCACAACTGAAGAATATTTAAATAAATTAAAAGAAGAATTTACTACTTTAGTAAATTCTCTATTATAGTAAAACACACTGAATATAAGTGTGTTTTTAAATTGCTAAAACAAGACGGAAAGAAAGATAAACAGCTGCAATGCCCGAATCATAATTGAAAGAGAACAGACCTGATTCCGTACCGATGTTGTGTATGCCCCCTCTAGCTACCCACGGAGCAGTAGAGAACACAGGATAGGCTTCATCGCCATACCAACTACTTATGTATCTAGTTTGAAAAACTGCTCCTGCACCGGTACCAGTATACTCTATACTTTTAAATGGACCCAATTCACCAGTAGCATCACCAAAGATAAAATGGCTATTATCATTAGCATTATTACTATATGGATATATATCATAAAATTTTGAATCGGTTGGTAATTCAATATTATTTTTAATTTGCATGTTGTCTTTTGTAGTTTTACCATTGAAGCCTGAATTATTAGTAGAACTATTACCAGAAGCTAATTTATTTGAATCCTGACTATCTTCCATTCCAGCCATCATATATTCCCAAGCTCCGCCACTCATATCATAGATTCCTGTGTAATTATTGGTTGTACTTGCTACGACACTTTTAGAGTTAAAATAATTTACATTTACTTCACCATCTTCTCCTTTATCAGAAGAACCATATTCATTACAAACTTCTGGACGAGTACTACATGACTCATTTGTTTTGGTATATCCAATTGTTGGTTCATGGATTGCTGCATATCCCGTTAAATAACTAGAATTGTTATTTATTCTAACTTCTTCTCTACTTCCATAAATACTTTGACTTAAATAAGCAACTGCTCCCCATTCCGTATTCTTCATCATATGACTATTTAAACTTTCTTCATAATTTCTTCCAACTACATAGGCTTTAGATACTTGAATATATCGCCAACTATACACATTAGGCTTAATTATAACGTTAGCTGCCGCGGTTTTAGCCGCTTCTTCATCTTTGGGATTTTGTTGAGCCCCTGCAGTATTTTCTGCTCCTTTATATCCTGTTTCAAATTTACCGACCCAAATACCATTCGTATTAAATGAAGTAAAGGCTGGATGCGTTAACCATTCTCCTTTGGCTTTACCTGTTGATTTTTCGGTATCTTTATTCTCAAATACGACTTGAATTGTTTGAACTCTATCTTCTATCTCTTCTGATAAACCAGTATATCTAGTATCACTAAATATCTTATATCGATATCTTGGTATCCACACAAAATAACTTTCAATTGAATCTTCTGGTATTTCTTGACCTGCTCCTGGATCTTTTACTTCATCATTTAAGATAACAGCATTGGCCCATTCTTGATTAGAGTAATTGTACCATTTTTGATCTTCATCGGCTCTCGTTACTTTTCCTTTATCATCAATTACTACTGGGATAAGTTTTTCATTTAATACTGGATCTGCTCCATTTAAGATATCTTCTTTATATTTGCCTTCAGTTTTTTCTACGGCTGCTTCAACAGTTATTTTACTTTCAAAGATTTTATTCATTGTTGCCTCGGCATCTTCTATCGTAATGCTTTCATCCATCCATAATCTTACTTCAAAATTTATGACTTGGTCTTTTCTTAAATGACCTTCAGCTATCTTATAACTTTCAGCGTGGTCTTCTAAGATACCATCACTTTCTGTATAAGTATTTAATTTTTTAGAATCTTCACCATTTACCTTTAAAGCCACATATTGACTATCTAGTCTTTGGTCATTTTTTAAAACTTCTAAATTTACTTGATATTTAGTTTCAGCATCACATATATTTTTAATACTTAAATTATAAGGAGTCAACTTTTCTCCTTCACTATTTAATATAGGTATTGCTTCTTCTAAATCAATATTATTTCCTTCACTAAATTGTAATTTAAAACAATCACTGGCTAATTTATTAGCATCTACTTGAGTAAACGTTGTCTGCCAATAGGCATATGTTACCCCTATTAATAAAGTTATTAAAAGAATTATTAAA
>CANPZX010000048.1 GCA_947589195.1 uncultured Bacilli bacterium
TAAGAATCGATAATTTAAAGAAAGATACAAAATGTACAATAGAATTTCAAAGTAATGGAATAACCCAAACAGAATATAATGAATATATATCTGAAGGAGTAAGTCTAAGAAGAAATACTTATCGTGGGAAAGATATTACTTCTTATTATGAAGATAAAAGTTTATATGAGATGATTAGTAGTGGTAGATTTGACGATATTTATGTTGGGGATTATTTCACAACAACGAAACCAGACAGTAATGGAGAGAGTCATACAGTAACATGGCTAATTGCTGATTTAAATAATTACTTACATTCCGGATATACCGATTTAACTGAGAATCATGCGACAATAATACCAGCAGAACCATTAAAGGATGCCCAAATGAATGATAGTTATACAACAGGAGTAGTAAATAAAGATTTAAAACTTACACCTTTAGGTTCTGAAGAAAAAAGTAATATAGGAGCATATGTCGGCAGTAATATGAAACAAACAGTATTACCAGATATCTTAAAAAACTATATTGAACCAGTATTTGATAATCATATAATAGAATATACAAATTTATTAGCCGACCAAATGGATGCAACTCGTTCTAACCAATTTGGTGCAAGTTCTGGAAATTATGCAGGTGCCTCATCTGGCTGGGCATGGTATAATAGCAAACTTGATTTAATGAGCGAAGTAAATGTCTATGGATCAACAGTTTGGTCTTCATCTGGGTACGACATTGGCATTGATAATCGTCAGTATGCTATATTTAAGTTAAAGCCAGAGTTTATTAATGGTTATGGAGATACAAGATTTAACTATTGGTTAAAAGCAGTTGCCTATTCTGCTTCCTTTACTAATGCCGGTAAACATGGCGATGCCGATTTCGGTAACTACGGCGTGTCCAATTCGCGTGGTGTTCGTCCTCGTTTCTTAATCAAATAATTTTAAAAAATAAAAAGATAGTCAAATATCTTTTTTTTTTGTATAATTAAATAGAGGTGCAAATAAATGAAAATATTAACAGTTAATGCAGGTAGTTCATCTTTAAAATTTAATTGTATTGAACTTCCTGAAGAAAAAGAATTAATAAGTGGTTATTTTGAAAAAATAGGCATGAATGGTAGTTTTTATAATATTAAACTAAATGGTTCTAAAATTAAAAGAGAAGTGGAATTAAAAGATCATGCTGTAGCGATTAAACATTTAATTCAAGAATTATTTGATAATAATATTGTTAAATCACTAGATGAAATTGATGGGGTAGGACACAGATTAGTCCATGGCGGAGATAAATATAATAAATCCGTGATTATTAATGAAGAGGTAATTAAAACTGTCGAAGATTTATCTAGTTTAGCTCCTTTACATAATCCGGCTAATATTGTGGGAGTAAAAGCTTTCCAAGAAGCTATGCCTAATACGCCAATGGTTGGAGTATTCGATACAGCTTTTCATCAAACGATGGAGGAAAAAGAGTATTTATATCCAGTACCAACTAGTTGGTATAAAGAATATGCCGTTAGAAAATATGGTTTCCATGGAACAAGTCATAAATATATAACGAAAAAAGTTCAAGAAATGTTAGGCAAAGATAATGTAAATATCATTAGTTGTCATATTGGTAGTGGCGGAAGTATTTGTTGTGTTAAAGATGGTAAAAGTATCGATACTACGATGGGCTTTAGTCCTAATTCTGGAATTATGATGGGAACTAGATGTGGTGATATTGATTATTCGATTATTCCTTACTTAATGAAAAAAACTAATAAAAGCATTGAAGAAATTGATAATGCTTTAAATAAACAAAGTGGTTTACTAGCGATCAGTGAAAAATATTCTGATCATCGCGATATTGAAAATGGAATGAATGAAGGCGATAAGAATTGCATTTTAGCTAATGATATGTATATTGATAAAATTGTTTCTTATATCGCTCGTTATTATGTTAAATTAGATGGTCAAGTTGATGCTTTAGTCTTTACGGCAGGACTTGGCGAAAATGCCCGCGAATTTAGAGAAAATATTATTAGTAAACTAGGTTCTTTAGGGATGTATATTGATAAAGAAAAAAATGACCAAATTGCAGGTTATTTAGATATTCATGAAGGAATAATTTCACGTGATGATTCTAAAGTACCAATTTATGTAATTCCAACCAATGAAGAATTAATGATTGCTCTAGATACTTATGAATTAATTAGTTAGAAGGTGATTAAATGAACAAGGGGCTAGAAAAAGTAATATATCGAGAAATAAAAAAATATCAAAATATTGTTATTGCTCGTCATATAAGTCCTGACCCTGATGCTATCGCTTCCCAAATTGCCTTGCGCGATTCCATTAAAAAAACCTTTCCTCAAAAAAAAGTTTTCGCGGTGGGAATGGGAGTATCTAAATTTAAAGAATATGGGTTACTCGATAAATCTGATTTTGCAGGAATGGAAAAAGTTCTATTAATAATTACCGATGTACCCAATTTAGATCGAGTAGATGGGATAGAAAATTTAAAATATGATAAAATTATAAAAATTGATCATCATCCAGCAGAAAAACAAGAAGCTGATATTTCTTATGTTAACGAAACAGCTTCTAGTACTTGTGAAATTGTAGCTAATTTAATTATGAATACCAAATTAGAATTAGATAGTAACATTGCTGGTAATCTATTTTTAGGAATTGCTAGTGATAGTGATCGCTTTAGAATTCGGGGAACTACTACTGAAACTTTCAAAACGATTATTAAATTAATTGAAAAAACTAATTTAGATTTTGTTTCTTTGTATGATATTTTATATGAGAGACCGATGAATGAAATTAGATTTCATGCCTATTTATCTGAAAATTTAAATATTAGTGAAAATGGTTTTGGTTACGTTAAAATATCTAGTGAAGTTATTAAAGAATTTAAAGTAGATACAGCAACAGCTTCTAACATGGTTAATGACTTTAATTATATAAAAGATTTATATGTTTGGACATTTATAACATATGATGATAAAAATGAAATTTATAAAGTAAATATTCGAAGTCGGGGTCCAGTAATTAATGAAATAGCTAGTAAATATCATGGGGGAGGACATAAATTTGCTAGCGGTGTAAGAACGAAAAGTGAAGAAGATATCGATAATCTTTTAAAAGATTTAGACCTAGAATGTCAAAAATATAAAGAAGGCTTAAGTTTAAAGGACTAAGGCCTTTTCTTTTGGCCTCTTGACGTTACTATTCACAGCCGATTTTAGAAAATCTCGCAAACCTAGGTAATATAAGAGTTTGCAGTTATTTCAGAAAAAATTGTTAAAAATGTCAATTTTTTCAAAGTGGAAGATTTATATAAAAAATCTTTGCTTTTTATATGTCAATTCCCAATTTTATAGTATTTTAATACCAAAAGTGGTAAAAATTAATTTTTGGCTATTTTAGCTGTGAATAGTAACCCTCTTGACTTGACAAATTACTATCTTAAGATATATAATAGCAAGCAATCTTTTGAAAGGGGAAAATTAATTATGAGTATAATAAATTCATGGCAAAATGATAAAGATGTCAAAAAGTTTTATGATATGGTTAAACAAAGTGCACCTAAATTAAATAAAGCACCAGAAACAATTAAAGATAAAAGTTTAACTTATTATATCATTGATATAATGGTCGATTATTATGAAGAGGGAAAATTAGATAATGAACAAGAAATATTAGCCCAAATTGAATTAATCAAAAATAAATTTGGAATTACTTTTGATAATAAAAATTTAATAAATGATAATCAAATAATTTCTATTGATGATATTGATTTTGAATTTAATGAAGAAAATAGTAATGAAAACTTAAAGTTTGATAATATGGAAGTTGACTTTATTATTGATGCTTTAAAAAACATAAAATTAGTTAATAATATACCTGAGTTTACCAAAGTTACAACCGAAGAAGAACTTAAAACTAAAATTTTAAAAGTATATAAATTAATTGTTGAGACAATTAATCAAAATGATCCACTTAGCAATTTAAATGAATTTAATAGTCTTTCAAACTTATCAGAAAGAATATTAGATTTAGCTTTAAAATATAATTTAATTGATTCGAAAAAATATAATGATATTATGAAAATAATCGCTAATAATCGGGAATATATATTAACAAGAATAGAATTTTTAGATTTCCAAAATAAATTAACACCATTATATAATAATTCTCAATTATGTTTTCCTAAGTTAAAAACTGATGCTAATGATCAAGAAATTTTAGATTATTTAAATTTAGCTTTAAAAGTTATAGAAGATGGTTTAAAAAATAAAACATTAGATTCTAAAGATAGTAATAATATTAATATAAAGAAACAACTTAATAATTTAATTAATATATATACTAAACTATGTAAAGATAATGATATAACTAAAGAAGAAAAAGAAGATAACTTAAATGATATATTTGAAGATTTAAGTAATTTAGATTTACAACTAGCTGATCTTAAAATTGTAAGTGATACCTTAAGAAAAAGTGCTCCTTCAATGAAACAAAGTCAAAAAGTTTTAAATATTGTCATGGCTTTAGGAAATGTAAATAAAGAATTAATGGCATTAACTAAAAATAATATTTCCTTAAATGCTAATATGACTTTAAAAGAAGTTAAGGAATTAGAAGGGGTAGATTATTGGAATATTCAAATAGCTATCGGAGATTTAACTAAACAAGTAAAAGCTTATAATCGAAATAATATTATAAAAAATATTCTAAAAGTTAAGAAAGAAAATTTTAAAGATAAATTAGTTAAGATAATTAATTCTAATAAAGAAACAAATGTCGTTTTAGAAAATGCAGAAGAAAATATTGAATCTTTAGAAACTAAAACAGTTGAAAATTCTAACCAAGAAACTAATGTTGTCTTAGAAAATGCAGAAGAAAATATTGAACCTTTAGAGACTGAAATAGTTGAAAATTCTAAAAAAGAAGAAATAATGACCGAATGGTATAATTATCGGAAAAAGTTTGATTTTAATACTTTAAAATTAGTCGAAATAAAAAATGTTATCGCCGTATTAGAAGAAATGAATAATTATAAAATTGCGAAAAAAAAGGTTTATTTAGATATTCTTAATTTATTTAAACAATTAGATAATAAAATTGATAAATTAGATTATGAAGATTACTTTTCTCTTGATGATATAAATGATATTTTAAGAGAAAATGAAGAACATGGTAAATATGTTGACTTAGTAACTTTACTAAGTAAAATTAATGTTAAATTAAATAAGATTTCTCCAGTAAAATTTACTGTAGAAAATCAAAATTGTTATTATAAACGTCGTTTAAAATATTTCTTAAATAAAGTTAAAGATAAAACCTTAATGATTTCCGAAATTGATAATGTTATTTATATAATTGAAAATCTATTAAATAACGAAGAAAATAATTCTAAAAAAGCTAAATTAAATAATATAATGTATCATTTAAAAGTTGTTTTGGAAAATTATGAAAATTCATTTAAAGATAATGATGAATCTTTAGCTAGTATTCTTAATAATAGTCTTAGTGATCTAAAATATAAAAAGATGGCTATGATGATTGCAGATTTAGATTGGGCTTTAGGCTATAAAGAACCAGAAAAAAGAGAAATTTATAAATTCTTTAAAACTTGTAAAAAATATATTAAAGAAAATGAAGAACAAATTTCGAAGAAAAAGTTAAATTCTTGGAATAATAGAAATAAAAAACATTTGAAAGTATTTAAAAATATTTTAAATCCTTCAATTGCTACTAGTTTAGCAAAACAAACAGCTAATGATATTAATATAAACTTAGATAATTTAATAAAATTAGATGAAAATGGTGAAATAACTAAAGAAAGTTATGTTGCTTATTTACAAGCTAAGAATGAAACATTAGGTCTTCAAGCTAAAAATGATATAAAACATACTTTAAATAGTGCTAAAGAATATGTAGATATTTTAGAAAATGATGAAAATGTTTTTAAATCAGTTAAAAAAGCCTATCATAAAAAAGTTGGATTTAATGTTACTATTGGAGCTTTAATTGTATCTTCTCTTTTAGGTTTAGGATTAACTTCTTCTCGTTTTGCCGATAATTCCAATAATAATTCGATAGTAGTTGATGAAATTGGTGATGATAAAGATAATACTCATAATAATTTAGATACTCCTGAAAATAATGAACTTGCCATGACTAAAGAAGCTATATTAAATGCTAAAAAGGCTCTTAAGGAAGCTTATGAAGTTATGAATACAATTTCTAATCCGGAAGCTAAAAATGAATTATCTAACTTAATTTATAGTTTAAATAGAGCTATAAATGAAGGAAGTAGAGAAGAAATAATTAATACTACTGAAACTTTATTAGCTACTTTAAAAAATATTCAAGAAGAAGAAAATAATAAGGATATCGTTGATGACAATAATGATTTAAATAAGCCAGAAGAAAATGTAGATTCTAATTTAGAATATATCGATTTTGGAACATCTGTAGATATTACTAATGATGCTGATTTATATACCAATATGTATAATTTAGTTAATGATGTTAATAAAAAGACTTCTTATTATGGAACTAATAAAGAATTAGAACGTAAAATTGATGCTATTGTATTTAGTAATGAAGATGATTCAACAATAGTTCTTGCTCATAATGCCGAAGAAGCAACTAAATATTTAAATATGAATTATGATGTTGATGGTTATCGTTTAACTAATAATTATTCTTTTGATAAAAATGGTAATATAATTGCTTATGAAGGTTATGTGGAAAAAGAAGATGTTTATAAACTTAATTTAAAGAAATAACAAAATTTTAAGTTATTTCTTTTTTAGTGTGTTATAATAAAATCATGAAAATAAATATTAAAAGTTATAAAAAAATTAAAGATAATTGTTATAAGTTAGAATTAAGTGATGGTAATACTTTAACTTTATATGATGAAGTAATTTTAAAATATAATTTACTTCTAAAAAGAACTATAGATTCGAAGTTATTAGATGAGTTATTAGTCGCGAATAATGAGTCTCTTTGTTATAATAAAGCTTTAAAATATTTAAGTATAAAACAACGAAATAAGAAAGAAATGGAGGATTATTTAAAAAGAAGTGGTTTTAGTAAGGAAGTAATAGTTAAAGCTTTAAAACGCTTAGAAGAACAAAATTATTTAAATGAAGAATTATATATTAAATCATTTATAAATGATCAATTTAATTTAACAAGTAATGGACCAGAGAAAATAAAACAAAAATTACTTGATTTAAAATTAAATGAAAAAATAATTACGAAATATTTACAAGAAATAACTAAGGATGAATGGTTAAACAAATTAAATCGCTTGATAGATAAAAAATTAGTTATTTATAAAAAAGAAAGTTTAAATAAGACTAAAGAAAAAATTTTACTAAATTGTTTAAATTCTGGATTTAATAAAGAAGATATTTTAAATATCTTAAATACGAAAGAAATTACTAGTGATTTTAATACTTTACAAAAAGAAGTAAGTAAACTATATCGTAAATTAAAAGAAAAGTACAAGGGTAGTACTTTAGAATATCAATTAAAGGGTAGATTATTAAGTAAAGGTTATACGTATGAAGAAATAGAAGAGGCTTTACAAGATTTAAGCATTTAAAAAGAGCTTTTTAGGCTCTTATTTTTTTAATTACTAGAATTACTATTTTGGGCTTGTGCTAATTGATTTTGAATACTAGTAGCATATTGGCTTTGAATATCACTATCAATAATATCCATACCATATTCTTTTCTTAAATCTTGTAAAGCTTTAATCGCAACGGTTGCATCATCAGTTAATAACTTATTAGATAATGTTTCAATAATAGAGTCTTTAACTTCTTCTAATGGAGCTTTATCTTTACTAGCTTCTCTTAATATTACATGATAGCCAAGTTCAGTTGTAATTACACTAGTTGAAAATTCGCCATCTTTTAATTCAAAAGCAGCTTTTACTATTTCATCATATTTACTTGATAAAGTACCATTATTAATATAGCCTAAGCTACCTCCATCATTTTTCGTAGATTCATCTTCACTTTGTTCACTAGCTAATTTAGTAAATGTTTCTTTAACATCTTTACTTTTCTTTAATTCTTCAATAATTTTATTAATTTTATCTTTGGCTTCAGCTTCGGCAGCTTCTTTTTCTTCATCAGTAGCATCACTAGTAGCTTTCGAAGTAATTAAAATATGATCTACTAAAACATCACCATAAATATTATCTTTATAATACTTATCAATTTCCTTATCTTTAATTTGGGCTTTAGCATAATCCGTAATCGCTTCATTTTGTAAGTAATTTAAAGCAACATAATTTTGGTATACTTCCACTGAAGGAAATCCAGATTGTTGAAGTAATAATAAGAATTGTTCTTCTCCATAAGCTTCTTTATAAGCTTTAATATTAGATTCAGCATATTCTTTCGCTGCATCTACTTCATCTTTATATTTGTCTTCTAAGATTTTTCTATCAATCATTTCGATTAAGACATTCATGGCATAATTACTTTTTATTTCTTTATAAAGATCATCTACACTAATCATATCCCCATTTTCAAACTTTACGACGGCTTCCTCTCCATTAGTTAAAGTTGGAATCGTTTTACCACAGCCACATAGCATTAAACTACATAAACCAAGTACTATAATTTTCTTTTTCATTTATATCCTCCTAAACAATAAGTATTATAGCAAGCTATTAATTAAAATACAATATTTCATGTCAACTGAAAGTCTAATTTTCTTGTTTTAGCCTAGCACTCTTTATAATTTTTTCCATACAATATAAGTGAAAAGACAAATAAAGGAGGAATGAATTATGAATAACTGTGGTTGCAATGGTTTAGGACCAGCTATTATACTTGTATTATTTATCTTACTTATTATTATCGTAGGAGCTTTCATTTAGTCTTTATATCATAAAGGAGGTGTCCATTTAAATGAATTGCTGTAATAATAACAACAATAATAATAACTGCGGAGGTAATAACAACAATGGCTTCAATAACGCATTTATTATTTTAATTATCTTTATCTTACTTGCTATCATTTTAGGTGGAGTCTTTATTTAAAAGGAGGATATACCTTCCTTTTTGTTTGGCATTGAAAAATAGATTAATTTATCTTATACTATAGATAACAATAGAAAAGAGGATAAAAATGAAATTAGAAAGATTTAAGAAAAATAAAAGATTAAGAAATATCCTCCTAACTCTAGGGCTAATTAGTGTTCTGGGGGGGGGGTATTTTAGTCTATAGGACATATGCCTTATACCAGAGTGAAAAGAACTATAATGTAATTAAAGGAATAGTTCCGGATTTTGGTTATGATGTAAAACTTGCTATTAAGTTAGATGAAAAAGAAGCAGATAAAGTACCAGATAGGGGAAATGGCTTATTTAAAACTAATGTTATCTGTAATAATAAAGTAATAGGCAAATGGGATTATAATGCCTGGAATTTAAGAATCGATAATTTAAAGAAAGATACAAAATGTACAATAGAATTTCAAAGTAATGGAATAACCCAAACAGAATATGATGAATATATATCTGAAGGAGTAAGTCTAAGAAGAAATACTTACCGAGGAAAAGATATAACTGATTATTACAATAATAATAGCTTGTATGACATGATTAGTAGTGGTAGATTTGACGATATTTATGTTGGAGATTACTTTACAACAACAAAAGAGGATAGTAAGGGAGAAGAACATACAGTAACATGGTTAATTGCTGATTTAAATAACTACTTACATTCGGGGTACAACGATTTAACAACTAATCATGCGACAATTATTCCAGCAATTCCATTTTATAATGCTCAAATGAATAATAAAGTAGATGAAAAAGACACAACAGGAGTAGTAGATACTAATTTAAAATTAACACCCCTTGGCTCTGAAACCGAAAAAGGTAGTATTGGGGCTTATGTTGGGAGCAACATGAAACAAAAAGTTTTACCTGAAATTTTAGAAAAATATATAATACCAGTATTTGATGGACATATAATAGAATATACAAATTTATTAACTGACCAAATGGACCCAGGTCGTTCTAATCAATTTGGAGTAAGTTCAGGTTATAATGGTGGTGCTTCATCTGGCTGGGCTTGGTATGATAGTAAGTTAGATTTAATGAGCGAAGTGAATGTCTATGGT
>CANPZX010000049.1 GCA_947589195.1 uncultured Bacilli bacterium
ATAGAACATATGCTTTGTACCAGGAAGAAAAAGAGTATAATGTAATAAAAGGAATAGTTCCAGATTTTGGTTATGATGTTAAATTAGCTATAAATATTGATGGTGAAGATGCAGATAGTGTCCCCGAAAGAGGAGATGGCTTATTTAAAACGAATGTTACCTGTAATAATAAAGTAATAGGCTCATGGGATTATAATGCCTGGAATTTAAGAATCGATAATTTAAAGAAAGATACGAAATGTACAATAGAATTTCAAAGTAATGGAATAACTAAAGAACAATATAAAGAATATATATCTGAAGGAGTAAGCCTAAGAAGAAACACTTATCGCGGAAAAGATATAACTTCTTATTATGAAAATGACAGTTTATATACAATGATAAGTAGTGGTAGATTTGACGATATTTATGTTGGAGATTATTTCACAACTAATAAGCAAGATACTAGTGGAATAAATCATGAAGTAACATGGTTAATAGCTGATTTAAATAATTATTTACATTCGGGGTACAACGATTTAACAACTAATCATGCGACGATAATACCAGCAATTCCATTTTATAATGCTCAAATGAATAATAAAATAGATGAAAAAGACACAACAGGAGTAGTAGATACTAATTTAAAATTAACACCATTAGGTTCTGAAACCGAAAAAGGTAGTATTGGTGCTTACGTAGGTAGCAATATGAAGCAAAAAGTATTACCTAATATTTTAAAAAATTATATAGAGCCTGTATTTAATGATCACATTATAGAATATACAAATTTATTAGCTGATCAAATGGATGAAAGCCGTTCTAATCAATTTGGAGTAAGTTCAGGCTATAATGGTGGTGCTTCATCTGGCTGGGCATGGTATGATAGTAAGTTAGATTTAATGAGTGAAGTAAACGTGTATGGTACAACAGTTCGTTCATCAAGTGGTTATGATGTTGGAATTGATAACCGAGAGTATGCATTATTTCACTTAAAGCCAGAGTTTATTAACAGTTATGGGAATCAACATTTTAACTATTGGTTAAAAGCGGTTGCCAACTCTACGAACTTTGCTCTTGTAGGCGGCTATGGCAATGCCTCCACGGCCAGCGCATCCACCTCGCGTGGTGTCCGTCCTCGTTTTCTAATCAAATAATCATTAAACAAGAAAAAAAACATAAATTATAAATATAAGAATAATTAACACGATAAAAAATCTCGTTACTATTCACAGCCGATTTTAGAAAATCTCGCAAACCTAGGTAATATAAGAGTTTGCAGTTATTTCAGAAAAAATTGTTAAAAATGTCAATTTTTTCAAAGTGGAAGATTTATATAAAAAATCTTTGCTTTTTATATGTCAATTCCCAATTTTATAGTATTTTAATACCAAAAGTGGTAAAAATTAATTTTTGGCTATTTTAGCTGTGAATAGTAACAAAAATCTCTTGCTAAAGTTATTTTATATGATATAATACTAAAGAAAAGAAATTACTATGTCTAAAATTAGACATGGCGAAAGGAGCGTATAAAAATGAAAGCAAATATTCATCCTGAAATGAAACAAACAACTATCAAATGTGCTTGTGGTGCCTCATTTACCACTCGTTCAACCAAAGAAAACATTGAAGTTGAAGTTTGTAGCGAATGTCATCCTTTCTATTCCGGACAACAAGGTAATACCAAGAGAACTGGAAATGTTGAAAAGTTTATTCGTAAATATGGTATCAAAGATAACGAAAAAGCTGCTTAATAATATCAGCTTTTTTTATTTGAAAATTGTTTTAAATATCTAACTATGTTATAATGAACTTGTGAGAAATATGAAAAAAATAAAATATTTATTTAAAAGAATAATTAGTATGAATTACAAGGGGTTCTTTCAAATAATAAAAGAAGTTCATGAAAAAACTAACAAAAATTCTATTTTAATATTTTTAGATATCGTTTATTGTGGTTTAAGATACCAAGCTGGTTATATTGATTATAACTTATATGAAATGTATCGAATGAATAAATTTGAACGAAAAACTATCATTACTCGTGGTATTAATAATGAGTACATAAAAAAATATAATAATCCTAATTTTATCAAATATTTTACGAAAAAAACGGAATTTAATAAAGTATTTTCTAAATATCTAAATCGTGATTGGTTAGAACTTACTGGAAATAATTTAAAAGAATTTAAAAAATTTTGTAAAAACCATGAAATAATTGTTGTTAAACCTGATAGTGAATCTTGTGGTAAAGGTGTAGAACTAAAAAAAACTAAAGATTACAAATTAGATAAATTATATGAAGAACTTATAGCTAATAACCAAATATTAGTTGAAGAACAAGCCATCCAATGTGATACCTTAAGTCGTCTTCATCCTGAATCAATTAATACAGTTCGCGTTGTCACTTTACTCGGAACCGTAGTTGTTGCTTTTTTAAGAATTGGTAATAATCATAATCATGTGGATAACTTTAATCATGAAGGTTTAGTTGCCCCTATAGATATTCAAGATGGCATCATTAAATATCCCGCGATTGATAAAAAGAAAAATTTATATGAAAAACATCCCCTTACCAATAAAGAAATAATTAATCTAAAAATCCCCAAATGGGAAGAAATAAAAAAACTCTGTGAAAATGCCGCCTTAGAAATTCCCGAAGTTGGTTATATTGGCTGGGATGTCTGTGTTGGTAAAGATAAGTGTTTCTTTATCGAAGGTAATGAATTCCCTGGCCATGATTTATATCAATTACCAGCTCATCGGGATAACAATATTGGTTTATTACCTAAATTTAAACAAGCTGAAGAAAGGAAAGTAGAAAAATGAAAATATTTATTGGATGCGACCATCGGGGCGTAAACTTAAAAAAAGAAATAATTGCTCGTTTACATGAAGATGGTATTGATTTAATTGATACGGTCTTGCAAAATAGTGCAGATGATGCCTATCCGGATTTTGCATTTGAAGTAGGCGAAAATGTTATCAAAAATCCCGGTTCCTTGGGTATCTTAATCTGTGGTAATGGGATTGGTATCAGTATTGCTGCCAATAAAGTAAAGGGCATAATTTGTGCCCGAGCCCTAACTACTGATGATGCTTTTAAAAGCAAAAATCATAATGGCGCTAATGTAATTGCCTTAAGTAGTGAAATTGATATTGAAAATACTATGCAAATAATTAATGTCTTTATCACTACCAAACCTGCAAGCGAAGAAAGACACTTAAGAAGAATAAATAAAATTCTAAATTACGAAAAAGGCGAATATAATGAATTATAAGTTGTATGTATATGTTTTTATCATCTTTTTAAGTATTTATGCTACAACTTGTTTAAACTTTGAGAAAATAATAAAAAAAGATAAAGTAATTGAAACCCGCATCTTAAGTTTTATGATAAGTATTATTATTGGCTATCTATTTTCCAACTTTATCTTTGATTTTTTAGAAATTAGTAAACTTATTTAAGGAGAACTTATGAACAACAAAATACTATTAAGTATAATTGTAGTATTAAGTTTCATTTTAATGGTAGTGATTAGTATAAAAGAACAAACTAATCACTTTTCTTTTCCTGAAGAATCGAAAATTACGATCAAAAATGAAGATGATACAATAGAAACTTTAAACTTAAATGATTATTTAATTGGTGTCCTCGCGGCTGAAATACCCGCTTCATTTCATGAAGAAGCCCTAAAAGCCCAAGCAGTTGCCTCAAGAACTTATGCCATTTATAAAATAGAACATACTAAAAATCAAGAATATAATATTTTAACCGACATAACTAATCAAGTTTATATTAATGATGATGCTATGCACGATAAATGGGGTACTAATTATTCCAAATATTATGAAAAAATCAAACAAGCTGTTCTAGCTACCGAAAATGAGATAATTACTTTTAATAATGAACCCATTGAAGCTTTTTACTTCGCTATGAGTAATGGTTATACAGAAGAATCCGAAAACGTCTTTTCCGAAAACTTACCTTACATTCAAAGTACCGAATCATCCTGGGATAATTCTTCATTAAACAATTTTGAAGTAACGTCAACAATTACTAAATCCGAATTTTGCCAAAAACTATCTCTTCCTAATTGTGAAGTTATCAACATCACAGATATCAAACGGAATAATACCCATCGCATTGATTCTTTAGTTATCAACAATAAGTCTTTTAAAGGTACCTACTTACGCACATTATTAAACTTACGTTCCACTGACATTTCCTTTGAAATAAAAGATGATGTAATCTATCTAACTACCAAAGGATATGGTCATGGTGTCGGTATGAGTCAGTATGGCGCCAATGGTATGGCCACATCAGGTTATAATTATCAAGAGATATTAAAATACTATTATCATAACGTTGAAATAAATAAAATGGTATAAAACTTTCAAACTTGGTCAAACTTACTAATAGGAAGGTGAAAAAATGACTAAGCGAAAGTTAAAAGGATACGTATTACCTAGCTTATATTTAATTTGTATTACATTTATTTTAATGTCCATGGTCTTAATTTCTAAAGACATGCAAACAACCAATGAAAATGACTTTGATTATGTGACAGACATTGTGACGGAAACTACTACCCCTGTAATGGAAGAAGAAACCATTATTAAACCATTTACTGCTGAAAACGTAACCATTAGTAAAAGTTTTTATGATAAAAATGCTTCTTCTGAAGAACAAGAAAAATCCTTAATCTACTATGAAAATACCTACTTACAAAATAGTGGAGTAATTTATTCTAGTAATGAAGAATTTGAAGTAGTATCAGTTTTAGATGGTACCATTATTGACATTAAACAAGACGAAATTCTAAATACTGTTGTTTATGTTTCCCATAACAATAATTTAACAACTATTTACTATGGCTTAAAAGACGTTAACCTAAAAGTAAATGATATTATTAGTCAAGGTGATATAATTGGTACTGCTAGCAATAACAAATTTTGTGAAGAAAATACTTCTTTCTTATTTGAAGTAAACTATAGTGGTCAAGTGATAAATCCTGAAACCTTTTATACCATGAATATTGCTGAATTAAATTAATTAAAACAACCCCTTAAAACATATATTTAATAAAGGGGTTGTTTGTACTTGAATAAATATATTGAAAACCGGGTTTTAAAAGAAGCTACTTTCTTATTAGAAACCAATAAAACCATACGAGAAATTGCCAAAATATTCTCTCTTAGTAAAAGTACTATTCATAAAGATTTCCAAGAAAGACTTCCAAAAATTTCTCCCTCTTTAAATAACCAAGTTTTAGTAATATTAAATGATCATTTAAATACCCGTCATCTTAAAGGAGGAGAAGCAACCAAAAGAAAATATCAAGAACAAAAGGTGAAATAATATGTCTAAATATCGTTATAAATTATATTTTTTAAATAATGAAGTATTATTATTAGATACCAAGAAAAATCATCTTGTTTCTGATTTTTTTTTAAGTGTTCAAAATGATGAAATTATAAATGAATTTACTTTTCATCATGAATTTACTAAATTTCTTCATCATCATAAAATAAAATTATCTTTATTTGGCTCAAAAATAATGTTTATTACTAATTATTCTTATACTAATTTATATCAAAATACTTTAAAAAACATTCTTTTAGAATATTTTAAATCAGTAAAATTTATAAATATTATAGAATTATTAAATATAAAAAATGGTGAAGCTTATTTAAATATAACTACTAATTATCTTGATTATTTATATTATAATAAAGGTATGACTCACCAAAAACGTTTTTATCTAAATCTTTTTAATAATAATATTAAAAAATTATATACTCATCTACTAAGTATTTATCGCCCCAAAAAAATATATTGCTTTGGCAATAATCACGATATTCCTCATATTTGTACTAATTTAAACAAAGAACAAAATATTTTAATTATATTTTTTGAAAACTATTCTACTTTTATCATAAAACTAAATAATTGATAAAAATATTGTAATATACCAGTTAGTTATGCTATAATTTAGAAAAAAATAAAGTAGGAATTAGCATGAAGATAGTATTAGTAGAAAATAATAAACAAATTCAAAATCAAGTTAAAAATGTCTTAAGGAAAATAGATATTTCTGAAAAAGAGGACGATTTAACAGCTTTTTATTTTTCTGAATATAATTTGGAATTAAAGAACATGATTAATCGTTCATCTGAAAGAAAAATCTATATTATCAGTGCCGATCTAGCGAATAATACCGGTCTAAAACTTGGCACTATGCTTAGAGATGTTGATTGGGATAGTGATCTTATTTTTATAACCTCTAACCCAAGTATGTTTGAAACAATTCATCATAAAGTACATAATGTTTATGATATTTTAAAGAAAGATGATAATTTAGAAGCTAATTTATTTAAAGCAATAAAAGATATTTACCAAAAGAAATACGATCATCAAATGTTTAGATATAAAAGTCGTGATTGTAGTATTCAAATTTATCTAAGTGCTATTTTATATATTTATCGTGATAAAGAAGAAAGAAAAATTATCATTCATACAAGTGAACAAGATTATATGATGAATTTATCTTTAGCTGAAGCATTAAAACGCCTAGATAGTCGCTTTTATCAAGTTCATCGTGGTTGTATAGCTAATTTAGACCATATTCGTTTATTTAATTGGTCAAAAGGTTATTTTACTTTAAAAGATAATAAACACGTATATATGTTATCTAAAAAGTTTAAAAAGGAGGTTACTAAAATTTACGATGAACATAATAATCATAACAATTAGTATGGCCGTCATATTATTCATATGTTTTTTAATTATAAGTTATTATCAAAGTCAAAAATTAATAAAGATAGCTAATGCTAAAATAAAAGAACTTACTGAAAACTATGAAAAGATACCAGCTAATACTAAAAATAAAACAAAAAAACAAATAAAAAATCTTTTAAATGATGAAAAAATAAATAGTTTACCTAATGGTATAAAAGGATTAGTAATTGCTAAAATAATAAATTTTGATTGTTCTATAAAAATTGACAATAAACTTTCAAATACTTCATTTTCTAAATATTCTATAGCCCAATTAAATGAATTAATTAACTCTTTAAATGATATTTTAGATAATGCCATTGAAGCTAGTAATAATATGACTAATCCTTTAGTAACTTTATCTTTATATGAAGATAATAAACATATTTTTATTTGTGTAGGTAATAATTTTAATAATATTATTGATATAAATAAACTTGGTGATAAATATTATTCTACTAAACAAAACCATTCTGGTTTAGGATTATTCTTTTTAAATCGTCATAATATAAAGAAACATATTGATATTACTAATAACTTTTTTTCTTTTACTTTAGAATTAAAAAAACCATAATGCATTTCCCTAAAGGAAGTGTATTTTTAATTATTATAAATAAAAAGCACTTTAAAAGTGCTTTCGAAAGTAAGTTATTTGTTATATTCTATATTTGGCGGGGGACAAGATTCATTATTTCTTCAAGCTTCTTGTACTCCCGTCCCTTTTCATTTGTTAATTTATTATCCAAATTACTTAGAGTTTTTTTAGATTCTACCCATTTTTGATGAGTATGTCTAAAAATCTTTAAAGGTTCATGATCTTCTATAAATATTAGATTTTCTAATATTTTTTTATGTAGTTCATCATATAATTTAATTATACTCGAGGACTGTCTAAGTTTATATGAATTATCCAATATTTCGCTGTTTATCTTTCTTTTTTGCATATCTTTCCCTTATTATAGGATAACTTACTTTCATAATAACACAAAGAAGGTATGTAAAAGTGATCAATATTACCTTCTTAGTGCTAACCATATTATACCATTATTTTGGAAAATATTACCATTTTTTTAATATGTTTACCGATTGCAAAAAAAATGTGGTATTATATTAGTAGAGGTGAAATTATGGATAATATTAAAATTGGAAAATTTATTAAAGAATTAAGATTAGAAAAGGGTTACTCTCAAGAAGATCTAGCTGGGAAATTATATATTTCAAGACAGAGTATTTCTAAATGGGAGAATGGACAAACTGCTCCAAGTATGAGTATCATGATTAGGCTAGCTGAAATCTTTGATGTAACTGTTACCGAAATTATGACTGGGGAAAGAGCTAAAACTAAACAAGAAAAAGAAATTACTTCAACAGCAAGTAATGAAATGATTAAAATGCATAAGGAAACTAAAAAGATTCGTAAAATATCAGTAATAATTATTTTTGTTCTATTATTTACTTTCTTAGGTTATTACTTCTTTAGTTCTTATAGATCTCAACAAATTTATTCAATAAGTGGTGAGTCTGAGAATTTTACAGTAGAGAATGGACTATTAGTTACTACGAAATCAAATGCTTATATAAGTATTCAAAACGTAATATCAGATGAAAGTATAAAAAGTATCACATTATATTATTTAGATAATGAAATACGAAATGATATTTATACAAAAGAAAAAAGTAATAGTATTTTTGTTCCAAGTTTTATTGGTTATAATGAAAACATCAATTATAAAAATCTTAAATCTATAATAAATAATTTATATTTAGAAATCAAAAGTGAAAAATATACAGAAAATATAAAATTAGATTTTAGAAAAATTTATGAGAATGATGAATTAATAAAATTAGATAAACCTAATGTTGTTGAAAATAATGAAGTAAATCATGAAATTGATAATGATCAATTAATTGAGAAAATTAAAGATAAATTTAAAAAATCTAAAAATAATTATACTTATTCAATAAAAAATAAAACAGAACAAATAGAAATTTATTACAATATAGATATAAATAATTTATATATAAATAAATATGATGATAATTATGAATATTATTGGACTTATGATCTTAATAATAAAAATGTTTTATATGAAAAAATAGAAATAAATAGCGATGAAACAGTGGAACAATTTCAAGAAAATTTGAAGATGAATAATAAATTTATTATAGATTTTTATGAAATAGTAAAAGAATATATATTAGATAGCAACTAATAAGTGCTATCTTTTTATATAAAATTAATTTAAATTTAAAAATAGAAAGGAGTAGTTAAAAATGAAAAAAATATGGTCTTTAATAATATTTTCATTATGCTTTTTTGGAATTAGTACTGTAAAAGCAGACTCTATATATTATACAAATTCTCACAATGTTTCCTTTACTAAAGAACAATATGATTATTTTACAGCTATGTTTCATGAAGGCTACCAAGAAAATATTACCCAAGAAATGTTCGATCAATATGAAAAAGATATTATGAATCCGGATTTAGTAGAAAGTAATATTTACGTTGAATACTTACCACCTTCAACTAGAGCAAGCAGTGTTACAACTACTGCAAAGTCATTAAAAATTTCTAAATCTACTGGTACTCAATGTTTTGTAGGTGTATCATTAACTTGGAAAGCCACCCCAACCATAAAAAGTTATGATGTTATGGGTGCATATTTAAAAAACGTAACATTAAAAGGTACACCCTTTACAAATGTAATATCTGATAATGGATCATTTACTGCGAATGATATAAAAAAATTAAGTAATGGCTTTGGCGTATCAATTAAGTTACCAAATGATAGTGGAATTTATATTGATCAAGCCTATAGGACTACATTAGGTGGTACAGTATATGCTGCTTATGAACATGCAATGAACAACGTAAGTTTTTCCGATAGTCAAAATTACACTATAGGCATTGCAGGTCAAGGTAATGTATTTGATTTTGCAAGTAGCGTTTGGGGTAAGTATGATCAAATGGAAGGCGTTTCTGCAACTTGCTAAATAATACTAATATTTATTCAAAGAATAGTGACGAGTTAAATCGTTCTATTCTTTTTTTAATTTACAATACCTCCAAATAATGCTAAGATATAGATAAGAATGGAGAAGATGAAAATGGAAAAAATTGCAAATGGGGGGGGGGTTATTTAAGAGTAAGAAAGTAAGACTTACATCTTTAATAATTCTTTTAATAAC
>CANPZX010000050.1 GCA_947589195.1 uncultured Bacilli bacterium
AGTTTACAAACACTAGATTTAGGAAGTAAATTTAATACTAGTAATGTAAAAGACATGGGAGGCATGTTTAGTAATATGTTTAATTTAACTGAACTTAATCTAGGAAGTTTATTTGATACCAGTAATGTAGATGATATGAATTTAATGTTTCAAAACTTACCTAAATTAAATCATATAGAGTATGGAGATTTATTTGTCCATAAAGATGGAGCAAATATTGAGAACATGTTTAATCTAAGTCCAAAATTAAATAAACCAACACATGAAAGTTGGAATAATATAGAATGGTGAAAAGTTTAGAATATTTAGTTATTCTAAATTTTTTTTTAATTTACAATAACCCCAAATAATGCTAAGATATAGATAAGAATAGGAGAGATTTAAATGACTAAAATGTGTTTAGGGGGGGGGGTTATTTAAAAGTAAGAAAGTAAAGCTTTCTCTTTTAATAATTCTCCTAATAACTTTAATAATTGGATCAACTTTTGCCTTCTGGGTATTAACTAAAAAACAAGAAGGAACAAATAAATTAGCTAGTGATTGTTTTAATGTAATATTTGATGAAGGTGATGGTATTACTTTAGCAAATGCTTATCCCATGACAAAAAAACAATTAGAAAAAGAATTATTTCCAACAGTAAAACCATATCATTTTACAATTGAAAATAAATGTGATAGTTTAGTTAGAGCAACAATAAATTTAGAATCGTTACCAACTGATGAAAAAAGATTAGATGATAAATATATCGGGGCAATATTATATAATGGAACAAAACAAATAAGTTTAAATATGCCAGTATATTCAAGTAATGATTATAAATTAATAAGTAATGATTTAAATAATGAAAATAAAATAATAAAAGAAGCAACAAATGCTTATGATTTATATAATTTTACATTAAAAAGAAATGAAAAACGCGAATTTAATTTAATAATATATATGCATGAAGATACCCCAACTTTAGAAGAAACGATGAATGCAGAATGGCAAGGGAAAATAACTATTAGTGCTAGTTATAAAAAAGATGCATTTATTCATTCAGGAACACTTAGGACAATTGGCTATTATGAAAATGAAGGCATGTGGCAACAGAAAGGAAATATAACGAAAATAGTAATTGAAAATAAATTAGAACCCAAAACTGGAGATGGAGTTATAGAAAATGATGAAAGTGCCGCCCAAGATAGAAGTGTCATGAGTTATCTTGTGCCTCAAGAAGATGGGACATATATAGCATATTTACAAGGAAATGGGGGAATAAAAGCCAATCCTAATAGTGCCAATGTATTTCATGAATTTAAAAAAGCGACAACAATCGAAGGATTAGAAAACTTTGACACAAGCAATGCAACTGGTATGACTAATATGTTTTCCGGTTCTGGATTTACGAAGTTAGATTTAAGTAGTTTTGATACAAGTAATGTCGATAATATGGCCTCGATGTTTGGTGGTGTTGCCAATATAACAGAAATCAATTTGAGTAATTTTGATACTAGCAAAGTTAATAATATGAATGGAATGTTTTTCGGATGTGGAACCCCAAAATTAGATTTAAGTTCTTTTGATACATCTAATGTTCAAAACATGGGTTCTATGTTTAATGGTATATCAAACATGACAGAAATAGATCTAAGTAATTTTAACACAAGTAATGTTACTAATATGGATGGAATGTTTGCCGGTTCAGGATTTACGAAATTAGACTTAAGTAGTTTTGATACAAGTAATGTTAAAAGTATGGTCCAAATGTTTTATAGAGCATATCAATTAACTGATTTAAACATATCGAATTTTAATACCAGTAAAGTAGAAAATATGAGTAATATGTTTGGTGTTGGGTCAATAGGGTCAACACTTAAGTTAGAAAAAATAGATGTAAGTAGTTTTGATACTAGTGAAGTTAGAGATATGAGCAGAATGTTTGAGGGCCTTAGAAACATAACAGAAATAGATCTAAGTAATTTTAATACCAGTAAAGTAATAAATATGAATACCATGTTTGGGAATGATTATTTGGGTTCTGAATTAAAAAAACTAAATTTAGGTGATAATTTTGATACAAGCAATGTTGAAAATATGACTAATATGTTTAAAAATTTGAATAATTTAGAAGAACTTAATTTAGGAGATAAATTTAATACTTTTAATGTAGAATATATGGGTAATATGTTTAGTGGAATGAATAATCTAAAAAAACTTGATTTAGGAGATAAATTTGATACATCTAATGTAGAATATATGGACGGTATGTTTTATAGAATGAATAATTTAGAAGAACTTAATCTAGGAGAAAAGTTTAATACTTCTAAAGTGAAAAATATGAGTACCATGTTTTATGGAATGAATAAATTAAAAAGCTTAGACTTAGGTACACAATTTAATACCACTTTAGTAACAGATATGCAAGGAATGTTTAATGGTTTAGAAGAATTAACTTATTTGAATTTAGGAAGTCAATTTAATACCAGCCAAGTAGAAAATATGTTTTTAATGTTCCAAAATTTAAAAAAATTAGAAGAATTAAATCTTGGTAATGAATTTGATACAAGTCTAGTAATTAATATGAATAGTATGTTTGGTGGAATGGAAAGTTTACAAGAATTAGATTTAGGAAGTAAATTTAATACTATTAATGTAAAAGACATGGGAGGCATGTTTAGTAATATGTTTAATTTAACTAGACTAAATCTAGGAAGTTTATTTGATACCAGTAATGTAGATGATATGAATTTGATGTTTCAAGGCTTGTCTAAATTAGAACATATTGATTATGGTGAAAAGTTTGTCCATAAAGATGGAGCTAATATTGAAAAAATGTTTAATAATAGTCCAAAATTAAATAAACCAGATGGCGAAACATGGGATAATGTAAAATGGTAAAAAGTTTAGAATACTTAGTTATTCTAAATTTTTTTAATTTATAAATTTACAATACCTCTAAATAATGCTAAGATATAGATAAGAATAGGAGAGATTTAAATGACTAAAATGTGTTTAGGGGGGGGGGTTATTTAAAAGTAAGAAAGTAAAACTTTCACTTTTAATAATTCTCTTAATAACTTTAATAATTGGAACAACTTTTGCTTTCTGGGTATTAACTAAAAAACAAGAAGGAACCAATCTAGTTAATTCTGCTTGTTTTAATGTAACATTTGATGAGGGTGATGGTATTTCTTTAACAGATGCTTATCCTTTATCCAAAGAAGAATTATATAATAAATTTTTTCCTACAGCAGAACCATATACATTTACTGTAACTAATACTTGTAATAATTTAGCAAGCGCAACTATTAATTTAGAAAGTTTACCAGTAGAATCAAAACAACTAGATGATAAATATATCGGAGTAATTTTATATGATGGTTTAAAAGATATAGTAAAGAATATGCCCATATATTCAAGAAATGATTATAAATTAGTTAATCATCCATTAAATAATGAAAATAAGATAATTAAAGAAGCCTTAAATGCTTATGACTTATATGATTTTACATTAAAAGAAAATGAAAGTAGAAAATTTAAATTATTAGTATTTATGCATGAAGATACTCCAGCTTTAGAAGAAACAATGAATGCAGAATGGCAAGGAAAAATAACCATAAGTGTAAGCTATAAGGAAGATGTTTTCGCAGATTCAGGGACTTTAAGATATATAGATTATTATGAATCTCAAGGAATGTGGGAACAAAAAGGAAATATAACGAAGATAGTAATCGAAAATAAACTTGAGCCAAAAATAGGAGAAGGAGTTATAGAAAATGATGAAAGTGCCTTACAAGATAAAAGTGTTATGAGTTATCTTGTACCCAATGATGATGGAACATATATAGGGTATTTGCAAGGTAATGGAGGAGTAAAGGCTAACCCAAATTGCTGGAGTACATTTCACGGATTTGGAAAAGCAACGACTATTGAAGGCTTAGAAAATTTTGATACTAGAAACGTAACTAGTATGGAACATATGTTTTCTGCATCCGGATTTACGGAATTAGATTTAAGCAGTTTTGACACAAGTAACGTAACTGCTATGGGATATTTATTTTATAGTGATGGAAATTTATCATCAATAAATTTAGGAAAAAACTTTGATACTAGTCATGTGGACTCATTAAATCATATGTTTTATAATTGTCGAAATTTAAAAGAGGCTGATTTAAGCATGCTTGATACAAGCAATTTAAATAGTATGTTAATGATGTTTGCTTTATCTGGATTTGAAAAATTAAATTTAAGTAATTTTAATACAAGTAATGTAAAAAATATGGAAAGTATGTTCAGCTCAATGCCAAACATAACAGAATTAGATTTAAGTTCTTTTGATACTGGTAATGTTGAAAAAATGAATAACATGTTTGATGGACTTAGAAACATAACAGAATTAGATTTAAGCAATTTTAATACTAGTAAAGTTGATAACATGAATGCTATGTTTCAAAATATGTCCAATTTAACCAAATTAATTTTAGGAGATAATTTTGATACAAGCCAAGTTAATAACATGCAAGATATGTTTGCTAACCTAAATAGTCTAACAGAGTTAAATTTAGGTGATAACTTTGATACTTCCAATGTAGAACATATGGAAAGTATGTTTTATGGATTATCTAATTTAGAAACATTAGATCTAGGCAATAAGTTTAATACTTCTAAAGTGAAAAATATGAATACCATGTTTGCTTTCATGAATAAATTAAAAAGATTAGACTTAGGTTCACAATTTAATACCACTTTAGTAACAGATATGCAAGGAATGTTTAATGGTTTAGAAGAATTAACTTATTTGAATTTAGGAAATCAATTTAATACCAGCCAAGTAGAAAATATGTTTTTAATGTTCCAAAATTTAAAAAAATTAGATTCATTGAGTTTAGGTAACGAATTTGATACAAGTAAGGTAGAAAATATGAATAGTATGTTTGGAAATATGGAAAGTCTAATCTCATTAGATTTAGGAAGCAAATTCAATACTAGTTTAGTAAAAGATATGGGAGGCATGTTTAGTGGCATGACGAACTTAACTTCTTTAAATTTAGGAAATCAATTTGATACAAGTAATGTCGATAATATGCAAATAATGTTTCAAAATTTACCTAAATTAAATCATATAGAGTATGGAAATTTATTTGTCCATAAAGATGGAGCTAGTACTACTGGTATGTTTAATCTAAGTCCAAATTTAAATAAACCAACACATGAGAGTTGGAGTAATATAGAATGGTGAAAAGTTTAGAATATTTAGTTATTCTAAATTTTTTTTAATTTACAATAACCCTAAATAATGCTAAGATATAAATAAGAATAGGAGAGATTTAAATGACTAAAATGTGTTTAGGGGGGGGGGTTATTTAAGAGTAAGAAAGTAATCCTTACATCTTTAATAATTCTCCTAATAACTTTAATAATAGGAAGTACCTATGCCTTATGGGAAATAACTAAAATCCAAAATAATAGTAATGTAGTTAATAGTTCATGTTTAAAAATAAGTTTTGAAGAAAATGGTAATATAAGTTTAAAAAATACTATTCCGATAAGTGATGAAGAAGGCTTAAATGTAAATCCTTATAAATTTAGTATAACTAATAATTGTAATGCATATGCTAGTTTTACAGTAAATGTTGAAACATTAAGTCAAAGTGGAACTAAAAAATTACCGGAAGAATATTTAAAAGCCAATATTCAAACTATAAATACCAATATAACGAAAAAGTTAAGTGATAAAATAAAAACCGAACCAACAATAAAAAATAGTGAAAAAGCATATAAAATATTAGAAGGAATAATAGAACCAAATACGAAAAGAAATTATGAAGTAAGAATGTGGATGGATGAGAGTGTTACAGCAGATGATGAAAATGCGATGAATGCTAGTTATAAAGGAAAAGTAAGTATCACATTCAGTAATTTAAAAACGCCAGAATATTTAGTAAATACATTTTCTGATATTAAAAGATTAGCTATTGAAGATAAAGATATAGCTGGAGGAAGTGGAATTGTTAAAGTAAGTCATAAAGATGCAAATATAGAAGATGCTGGATATGATGAATATGGCTTAGATCCTAATGAAGCAATAGCTAATTTAAAACAAGAAGAATACAGGTATTATGGAGAAAATCCCAATAATTATGTAAGATTTAATAATGAGTTATGGCGAATAATTGGGTTAGTAAATACACCTGAAGGACAAAGAGTAAAAATAATAAGAGCCGATGCATTAGAACCAGCGATGTCTTATGATAATAAAAATAACAATGAAGGAACATCAAAAGGTCCATATGGAAGCAATGATTGGAGTGATGCCAAATTACAACTACTTTTAAATTCTGGTGCATATTATAATCGAACTAGTGGAGATTGTCCGACTGGACAAAATAATGCAACAACAGAATGTGATTTTAGTAAGAGTGGTTTAACCACTGAAGCAAAAAATATGATAGATACAGTCTTATGGAATTTGGGAGGGTATGGTTCAACAGCTCCAAATACTAAATCAATGTACAATTATGAAAGAGGAACGGACGTATATACTGATAAAGGTCTATCATCTTCAAGGTCAACTTTATGGCAAGGAGAAGTAGGCTTAATGTATCCTTCAGATTATGGATATGCAACCGGAGGAGGTAGTTTAGGACGAATTTTGTGTTTAAATTATGAATTATACTATTGGAATAATTCACCATATCAAAGTGATTGTGCATATACCAATTGGTTATTAAATAAAAATTCGAATCAATGGACTCTATCGTCACGTTCATCAACTAGTGATATTATATATTCTGTTAATACAGATGGTCAAATTTATTATAATGCTCGGGCCTTCTATGCTTATTTAGTTTCTCCAGTCCTATATTTAAAACCAGAAGTATTAATAGCAAGTGGCAAAGGAACAGAAAGTGAACCATATGAATTAAGTTATCATGAATATAAAGAAAGTATTTTAAATGGAACAGATCCAGTCTTAAAAGATAAATTAATACCAATTATCATAAATAATGATGGAAGTGTAACAAGAGCTGATTTAGCAAATAAATGGTATAGTTATAAAAATCAAGAATGGGCAAATGCAGTTATATTAAATGATAATATTGAAATACCAGGTGTAGGGGAACTAATAAAAGAAGAAGATATTGAAAGTTATTTTGTGTGGATACCAAGATATCGCTATAAAATATTTAATGATGAGAAATATTCTAGTTTATCAACTGAAATCGAAGACAGAGTACAAACAATAGAAGTAGTATTTGAAAATAAAGAAACTAAAAAATCGGAAGGAAAAGCAAAAGGTGAATGGTTAACACACCCAGCTTTCACTTCATTTGATACAAATGGCATATGGGTAGGAAAGTTTGAAACGGGATATAAAGATGCTGATAGTACTAGTGCTGCTCAAGTAAATCCAGAGAACGAACAAGCCGCTATTAGTGCAGCTAGTAAAGTCATAATCAAACCGAATGTGTATAGTTGGCGAAATATTCAACTAGCCAAAGCCTATGTTGTAGGAAGAAATTATGAAGCAAATTTAAATAGTCATATGATGAAGAATACAGAATGGGGAGCAGTAGCATATTTAAGCCAAAGTACATATGGAAGTAGACAAGAAATAATGATAAATAATAATTCTAGTCATTTAACTGGGTATGCAGCAAAACATGAACCAACAACAGGATATACAGGAACAAACGAATTATGTAGTACTCACCCCACTGCTTGCAACGAATATGGTCCATCAGAAAAAGGTATAGATAGTGAAATAAGCACAAATTATTTTAATCAAGAAAGTGTTAAAGCCTCAACTACGAATAATTATACCGGAATCTTTGATATGAGTGGAGGAGCATGGGAACATATGATGTCTGGAATGGCAGATAGTCCAGGTTCAAATGTATTAGCATCAGGCCCCACCTCTACTAATAATTCGGGCTTTAATGGTAAAAATACTGATAATAGTGTAGTTTCAAGTGGTATTGATTTACCTAATGACTCAAGATATTATGATATATATCCATATAACGGACATTATCATAATTATTGGGATTTTATTTTTGGTGATGCAACCGGAGAAATGGGGCCGTTTAAAACAACCCCTAAAAATCTTGCAATGGGGAGTTGGTATGGTGATAGGGGTCAATTTGTGAATCATTGGACTCCATGGTTTAGTCGTGGAGGAGCAGTATATACGGGTACTGAAGCTGGTGTGTTTGAATTTGATAGAGGTAGTGGTAGCGCGGCATATAATATCACTTTCCGCCTTGTTCTAGCCTTCTAAAAATATATAATTGAAAATAACTCCAATTTATTTTATACTATAGATAACAATAGAGGAGGAAAACAATTATGAAATTAAATAAAAAAGTTCTCTCAATCCTAGGTACAATTGTTGTTCTGGGGGGGGGGTATTTTAGTAAGTAGAATATATAATTATACAGAAGGAAAATACCAAAATATAAATAATACAAAAATAGCCATTGTAGTAGACGGTAAAGTAGAAGATGAAATTCCAGCCCGAGGTTTATATAAAACCAAAGTAAAATGTAGTAGTGGTACCACAGGTAATTGGGATTATAATGAATGGGATTTAAAGTTAAATAATATAACGGAAGAAACTAAATGTAATTTAGAGTTTACTTCTAATTTAACTCCCGAAGAATACTCTGAATTATTAGAAGCAGGAGTAAATAAAAGAAGAAATACCTATCGTGGTAGAGATATAACTGATTTATATACGAGTGGAAAATTATATACACAAATAAGTAATTGTAGTTTTGATGATATATATGTGGGTGATTATATAAAAACGAATAAAAATAATCATGAAGTAACATGGTTAATAGCTGATTTAAATAATTATTTATATAGTGGAGATCAATCATTGACAACATGTCATGCAACTATTATTCCAGCTACACCTTTATATGATGCTCCAATGAATACAGAAAGTACAACTGGAATAGTTAATAATATACCAGAAGGAAAACCAGGCTATGGAAAAGGTGCCTATGTTGGAAGTTATATGTGGAACGTAACATTACCAAATGTTTTAGATGATTATATAACTCCGGTTTTTGATAATCATGTAATCCAAACTCGTAATTTACTTGCTAATGGTTTGGATACCAATCGTTCAAATCAATTTGGAGCAAATTGGGGAGCCTCATCTGGCTGGGATTGGTATGATAGTAAACTTGACTTGATGAGTGAAGTAAATGTATATGGAAGTACAGTGTGGTCTTCATCAGGCTATGATATTGGAATCGATAATCGTCAGTATGCTATTTTTAAGTTAAAACCTGAATTTATTAATAGCTATGGAACTACTAGATTCCATTATTGGTTAAAAGCGGTCGCCGACTCTGCAAGTGTTGCTTATGTGAGCGACAGTGGCACTGCCAACGCGCGCAGCGCATCCTACTTTACTGGTGTCCGTCCTCGTTTTCTAATCGATTAATTTTTTCTTTGCATTTAAAAAAACTTATGTTATAATCTTCTTAACAGATTTAAGTGGGCAGAAATTCCCACTTTTGTTATTGATTGGAGGTAATTTAAAAAAAGTGGAAAATATTTTAAACAAGATTAAAGAAGAAGTACAAAAAAAATTGACAGCAAAAGAAATAATCGTTGATTCTATTGAGTTTGTAAAAGAAGGAAATTATAATTTTTTAAGAATTGTCTTAGATAAAATAAATGGTATCGATTTAGATACGATTGTTGAAGCAACTAATATTATAAATCCTATTTTAGACGAATTAGATTTAATTAAAGATGAATATATTTTAGATGTACTTAGTAAAGAAAGAGGTAATGAATAATGAATGCAAAAGAATTTTTAAAAGCTTTAGACCATATTGTTGAAGAAAAAAA
>CANPZX010000051.1 GCA_947589195.1 uncultured Bacilli bacterium
CCATAAGGCATAGGTACTTCCTATTATTAAAGTTATTAAGAGAATTATTAAAGATGTAAGCCTTACTTTCTTACTCTTAAATAACCCCCCCCCCATTTACTATTTTTTCCATTTTCATCTTCTCCATTCTTATCTATATCTTAACATTTTAACTTTAAAAAGTAAATCATTCTTTCTTTCTAGGATGAGCTAAATTATAAATATTTTTTAATCTTTCATTACTTACATGAGTATATATTTGAGTAGTTGATAAAGATTCATGACCTAGAAGTTCTTGAACACTTCGTAAATCGGCTTCATTATTTAAAAGATGAGTGGCAAAAGTATGTCTCAAAGTATGCGGAGATATTTTACTTTTTAAATCTAAATGTCTAACTATATCATCTAATATTTCTTCTATTCTTCTAGTAGTTAATTTACCACTTTCATTAGAAACAAGTAAATAATCACTATTTTTTCCATCTAATATTGTCTTTCTGTCACTTAAATAATTATTTATTCTTTCACTAGTATAATCCCCAAAATAAACAATTCTTTCTTTACTACCTTTTCCTAATATTCTAATACTTTGATTATTTAAATCAATATCTTCTAATTTAATATTAACTAATTCATTAACTCTACAACCAGTATCATATAAAAGTTCCACAATTAATAAATCTCTCGTAGTATATAAATTATCTTGATAAAGATATAAAACTGGTAATCCTAAATCATTTACATTATATTTAGGATTATTAAAATCTAAAACTTTTTTTATTTCTTCTTCGGTTAAAAAATTAGGTAATTTTTTTTCTATTTTAGGATTTTTAATACTTTTAAATATATTTTTTGCTAATTTACCTTTAATAACTAAATAACCATAAAAAGAACGAATAGCACATAAATTTTTAGCAATAGAACTATTTTTATATTTATTTTGCCCTAAATCTTTTAAATAAAGTCTTATTTCATCTTTTTTTATATTTAAATAATTTAGATTATGACTTTTTAAAAAATTATAATATTTTTCTAATTCTTTTTGATAAGAAAGAATCGTATTATTACTACTATTTAATTCTGTATGTAAATAGTTTAAAAAATTTTCTAATTCTTTTTCCATTTAACGACTCATTTCACTATAATTTAAATCAATATTATTAGCTAAAAAATTTTTATAAAATAATAATTCTTCTTTTAAACTTAATAAAATATCTTTTAATTCTAAGTTAGTAAACATTTCTAATTCTAATCTTGTATAACGTTTAAGATTTATTTGATTTTCAATATTTAATATTTTTTTGATAGTTTTTTCTCTTAATATACTATCTTTTTGTTCTTGATCTAAATAATTAGCTTGCATTAATGCTATTTGACTTAATTTACTCATGATATCTACCCCATAATAAGTATAGCATATTTTTAATAGATTTAAAAAAAGAACTAACGGGCTTTACCTTTATTCCACATTAATTCTTCATTTAATCTTAATAAATTTTCTTTTTCTTTTAGATTTTTTTCAAATAGAGATAATCTTTTTAAATATTTTAAAATTAATTCTTTACTCATTTTTTCTTGATATTTATAAGTTATTATTTTTTTTATTCTTTCAATTTCACTTAAGGCAATTTCTACATCACCATCATCATCACTATTCATAGCTTGTAAATATAGAGTCATTAAATCACGAAAGTTTTTATTAAGTTTTTTTTGAATTAAATTATTTGTACATGATTGATTTTCAATTATTAAAGATTCAATACTAATCATTTTTTTATTTTTTATCTTGGGATTTAATTCATAACCTTCAACTCTATTTATTTTATTTATTTTTAATTTTTTATATTTCTTTTTGATTATATACTCCGCCATTTTAATCCCCCTATTTTAATAAATCATTACGTTTATCTTGGGTATTTTTAAGTTGCATTTCTTTACGCCATTTATTTATTTGTTCATGATTACCACTTAACAATACTTCTGGAACTTTTAACCCCCGGAAATCGGCTGGTTTGGTATAAGTTGGATAATCTAACAAATTATTATTAAAAGATTCATTCTGATATGATTCTTCTTTGATTACCCCATCAATTAAACGCGTAATGCTATCCGTGATTACCATTGCTGGGATTTCTCCACCCGTTAAAATATAATCGCCAATGCTTATTTCTAAATCGACAAAATTTCTTATTCGTTCATCAAATCCTTCATAATGCCCACATACTAAAATTAGATGTTTAACTTCTTTTAATTCATAAGCCATTTTTTCCGTATAAGTTTTACCTTGGGGAGTTAATAAGATAACTAAAGAATCAGGAGTTTTATAGTGTTCGATTGCGGATACTAATGGTTCACACCGTAAAACCATTCCTCCTCCTCCACCATAAGGAGTATCATCAACTTGGTTATTATTTAAAGTCGAAAATGAGCGAAAATCAATGATATTAACTTCCACTAAAGCTTTATTAATAGCTCTTTTCATAATAGATTCATTTAAAAAATTAGTAAACATATTAGGAAATAAAGTTAAAATATCTATTTTCATAAAATCAATCCTTTAGCATTCTTAACTATAACTCTTTTATTTTTTAAATCGACTTTTTCAATATAATTATCAAGATAAGGAATATAGTAATTTTTGGTGTAAGAAATATAAAGTAATATACTATTTTTAGTATACACGATATCTGTTATTTTGCCAAGAAATTCTTCATTTTCATAAATCTCTAAATCTATTAATTCTTCTAGTAAATAATCATCATCTTTTAAATTTAAAGTACTTTTTTTAAAATAAACTTTAGCATTTTTATATTTTAATACTTCATTGATATTATTATAATTTTTTAAAGTAATCATATCAAAGTTTTTATGTTGCCGATAAGTATTTATTTCTTCTTCTTGCTTTTCAGGACCAATATAAATTTTTATTCTTTTTTTAAATACTAAGTCTTTCTTTTCAAAATTACTAAGTATTCTTAATTCGCCTTTGATACCATGAGTATTAACAATTTTGCCTAAATAATAATATTCTTTATTCATGGTAAGCCTCATTTATTTCATACATTAAGATACTACCAGCAACTCCTGCATTTAAAGATTCACAGGCTTCATTCATGTTTATTTTAATAAAATTAGTGGCATATTTTTTATATTCTTCTTTTACTCCTTGACCTTCACTACCAATGACTAAGATAAATTTTTTTAAAGGTAAAATATTTTTTATGTTTTCGCCTTTTTCGACATCCGTAATTAAAATTGGATATTTATTTTGCAAGTTATTAAAAAAGGAAGTAAGATTAGTTCTAACTATATTTGTATTAAAAATTATTCCTTCGGAAGAACGAATTACTTTTTCATTATATAAATCTACCGAATCATCACTTAAGATAATGGTATCAATATTAAAAGCAACACTACTCCGAATAAGAGTCCCTAGATTACCTGGATCTTGTAAATTATCTAAGACTAAGATTTTATTTCCTATTTCTTTTTGTGGTAATTTATAACAAATACCGATAATATTAGGTAAACTTTTTTGATCTGATAATTTAGCCATGATTTCTTTGGTAATAAGATAATCAGGATTTAAAGATTCATCAATCCCAATTGTTTCTTTTAAAAAATTATTTTTTTTAGCTTCATTTATTAAATGTTCATTTTCAATAATAAATAGATTAGTTAAATCCCGATATTTTTTTAATTTTAATTTACACCATTCTTTTACTTTGGGATTATTTATTGAAGTTATTTGCATAAACTCACTCCTTTAATCTTTTTCTGGCTTCTTTATATTTAGGATAATATTTAGCTACTTGCTGCCAAAATCTCGGACTATGATTAGCTTCATAAAAATGACATAATTCATGAATAATGACATAATCTAATAAATCCAGATCTTTTTTTAGTAATTCCGTATTTAAAGTAATAGTTTTTTTTGTTAAATTATTAACTCCCCAACGACTAGTCATTTTCCGAAATTTTAAGGAAAATTTAGGAATATCTTTAAAATAAGGAACAATTCTATTTACTTCACTAGTAAATATTCTTATTACTTCTTGATTATAAAATTTTAATAATTCTTTAGAATTAGGACTATATATTAAATCTCCTTCAATATAGGTTTTAGAAACATCATTAGTATAACAAATAGTATATTTTTTACCTAGGTAATTAAAGAAATAATTATTATTAGTTTGTTTTTTTATACTTAAATACATTTTAGTTATTTTTTCTTCATTATTTTTAATTAAATTTAGAATATCTTTTTCACTTACAAAGCGATTACATGTTGCATATAATTTTTTATCTTCTTTAAATCTTAAATAGATATTTTTATTATTTTTATGTACAATTACAACTTCAACTGGCTCATTAGCAATAATTACTTCCATTTACTTCACCTATTGCTCTTATTTTAACATAAAGTAAAAAAAGAAAAAAGTCCTTGTCTTTTAAACAAAAACTTTAAAAAGCGAGAACTAGACGGAAACCAATATTACCATATATACTACCATAAGCTGTGCTAAAATTAAATATACCAGCCGCAGTGCCAAAATAATAAGCTCCTCCGCGAACTACCCACGGATCACTAGCTATTACTGGATAACCATCATCGTCATACCAACTACCTACTATTCGATATTGTTTTCCTACAGATGGATTGGTTCCAATATAACTTGCGATTCTAAATGGCCCCATTTCACCGGTAGCATCACCTAAAATAGTTCTTGTATAGTCATTTCCACTATCAATATATGAATATATATCATAATATCTTTTATCATTTGGTAAATCGATACCACCTGTTACTTCAGTAATATCTTTATTAGGACTAATGCTTGTATCAGTACAACTAGGACAAGTAAGTTTTCCATTAAATCCGGAATTGTATATATTATTTCTTCCACTTGATAATGTTGTAGATTCAGGTCCATCATCCATACCAGCCATCATATATTCAAAAGTTCCACCACTCATATCAAAGATTCCGCTATAATTATTGGTGGTAGAAGCAACTACACTTGCAGAATTAAAGTAATTTACATTTACTTCGCCATCTGATCCCTTAGTTGCTCCACCATATTCATTACAAGCTTTTGGATAAATCGTGCATGGTTCATTTGTTCCGGTATTTCCCGTTGTAGGAGCATTCTTTGCCGCATATCCCGTTAAATAACTAGCATTATTATTTATCATTACTTCTTGTCTTGAACCATAAACACTTTGTTGTAAATAGGCTACTGCTCCCCATTCTGTATTCTTCATCATATGACTATTTAAATTTGCTTCATAATTCCTTCCGACAACATAGGCTTTGGCTACTTGAATGCTTCGCCAGCTATAGACATTTGGTTTGATTATAACTTTACTAGCTGCACTAATAGCGGCTTGTTCACTATCTGGATTTACTTGAGCAGCACTAGTACTATCAGCATCTTTATATCCCGTTTCAAATTTGCCTACCCATATTCCATTGGTATTGAAAGCAGTGAAAGCCGGATGTGTTAGCCATTCATTCTTTTTATCTCCTGTTGATTTTTCAGTTTCTTTGTTTTCAAATACTACTTCTATTGTTTGTACTCTATCTTCTATTTCAGTTGATAAACTGTCATATCTCGTATCACTAAATATTCTATATCGATATCTTGGTATCCACACAAAATAACTTTCGATATCTTTTTCTTCTATTTTATTTCCTGCTCCTGGATCTTTTACTCCATCAACTAATATAACTGCATTTGCCCATTCTTGATTTTTATAACTATACCATTTATTGGCTAAATCAGCTCTTATAACACTTCCATCATTATTTATGATAACTGGTATTAATTTATCTTTTAAAACAGGATCAGTTCCGTTTAAAATACTTTCTTTATATTCATGATAACTTAATTCATATGGTTCTTCTTCTGTTCCTTTGCCACTGGCTATTAATACTTCTGGTTTTAAATATAATGTAGGCTTAATTAAATCAGGATTCCAAACTTGATGATTACCTACTCCCCCTGTTGGGCCCATTGCAGTAATGTTGTCCCAATAATCAGTTATAGGCATAAGCATTCTTTGATCTGCTGTAGTTTCTAATAACCAATTATTATAAGCACAATCGCTTTGATATGTATCATTTTTCCAATTAGATAATTCTTGTTTTAAACATAATTCACGATTATTTGTACTTTCTCCACTTGTGGCATATCCATAATCACTAGGATACATTAAAGCAATTTTTCCTTGCCATAATTTGGGACGAGAACTTGATACTGTCGTACCTCTTTCATAATTATAGTAATTACTCGTTATAATTCCAATACTTGTACTATTTCCTCCCAAATTCCAAATAATAGTATCGATCATTTCTTTGGCATTATCTGTTAAACCATTATTACTAAAATCACATGGAGTTGATTCATTATTTTGGCCTGTTGGACATTCGCCACTAGTTCGATTGTAATATGCACCAGAATTTAAAAGTAGTTGTAATTTGGCATCACTCCAATCATTGCTTCCATATGGGCCTTTTGATGTTCCTTCATTGTTATTTTTATTATCATAAGACATTGCTGGTTCTAATGGTGTTGCTCTAATTATTTTTACTCTTTGGCCCTCTGGAGTATTAACTAAACCAATTATTCTCCATAACTCATTATTAAACTTAACATAATTATTAGGATTACTTCCATAATACCTGTATTCTTCTTGTTTTAAATTAGCTATTACTTCTTCAGGATCTAAGCCATAACTTTCATATCCCGCATCTTCTATTTCCGCATCTTCATGACTTACTTTAACAATACCACTTCCTCCAGCTATATTTTCATCTTCAATAGCTAGTCTTTTTATATCAGAAAATGTATTTACTAAATATTCAGGTGTTTTTAAATGACTAAATGTTATACTTACTTTTCCTTTATAACTTGAATTCATCGCATTTTCATCATCAGCTGTAACACTCTCATCCATCCACATTCTTACTTCATAATTTCTTTTCGTATTTGGTTCTAATACTCCCTCTAATATTTTATATGCTTTTTCACTATTTTTTATTGTTGGTTCCGTTTTTATTTCATTACTTAATTTCTTCGTTATATTGGTATTTATAGTTTGGATATTAGCTTTTAAATATTCTTCGGGTAATTTAGTTCCACTTAATGTTTCAACATTTACTGTAAAGCTAGCATATGCATTACAATTATTAGTTATACTAAATTTATAAGGATTGACATTTAATCCTTCTTCATCACTTATTGGAATAGTATTTTTTAAACTTATCCCACCATCATCTTCAAAGCTTATTTTTAAGCATGAACTATTAACTACATTACTATTACTTTGAATATGCGTTATTTGCCATAAAGCATAGGTACTTCCTATTATTAAAGTTATTAGGAGAATTATTAAAACCGAAAGATTTACTTTCTTACTTTTAAATAACCCCCCCCCCTAAATGAATTTTAGCCATTTAAATCTCTCCTATTCTTATCTATATCTTAGCATTATTTGGGGTTATTGTAAATTAAAAAAAATTTAGAATAATTAAATATTCTAAACTTTTTACCATTTTACATCTTTCCATGTTTCGCCATCTGGTTTATTTAAGTCAGAACTATTATTAAACATATTAGTAATATTGGCTCCATCTTTATGGACAAACTTTTCACCATATTCAATATGATCTAATTTAAGCAAGCCTTGAAACATCAAATTCATATTATCTACATTACTGGTATCAAATAAACTTCCTAGATTAAGTTCAGTTAAATTAAACATATTGCTAAACATGCCTCCCATGTCTTTTACATTACTAGTATTAAATTTACTTCCTAAATCTAATGAAATTAAGCTTTCCATACTTCCAAACATGCTATTCATATTTTTCACTAAACTAGTATCAAATTTATCACCAAGATTTAATTCTTCTAATTTCTTTAAATTATGAAACATTAAATACATATTTTCTACTTTGCCTGTATTAAATTGATTTCCTAAATTTAAATAAGTTAGTTCTTCTAGTCCGTTAAACATTCCACTCATATCTGTTACTAAACTTGTATTAAATAAATTACCTAAATCTAAACTTTTTAATTTATTCATTCCATAAAACATGGTGTTCATATTTGTTACTTTAGAAGTATCAAACTTATTTCCTAGATTTAATTCTTCTAAATTAGATAAACCATAGAACATATTATTCATATCTTCAACATTTGAAGTATTAAAATCACTTCCTAAATTTAGCTTGGTTAAATTTGACATATTACGAAACATACCGGCCATATTATTAACATTACTAGTATCAAAAGTACTTAAATCTAGTTCTGTTAATTGTAGTCCTGTTCCATGTGAGCCAAACATTTCACTCATATTTTCTACGTTATTGGTAACGAAATGTTCTCCTAGAGTTAATGAAGTTAGATTATTTAAACCAGAAAACATTCTAAACATATTATCAACTTGTGAGGTATCAAAACTACTTATATCTATTTTTTGAAGACTAGAATTACCATAATATGAGCCAAACATTTCGGACATATTTTCAACTTGACTTGTGTCAAAATTACTTAAATTAAGTTCTTTTATTTTTGACATTGTAGCAAACATTTGAACCATACTTTTAACATTGCCTGTATTAAAACTACTTAAATCTAACTTTGTAAATCCTGAATTGGAAAACATTCTGGCCATATCTTTAACTTCACTAGTATCAAAAGTACTTAAATCTATTTCTGCTATATTAGGCATTCTTTGAAACATACCAACCATGTTTTGAACTTTAGATGTATCAAAACTGCTTAAGTTCAAGTTTGAAACTCCACAACTGCCAAACATTCCACTCATATCTGTAACATTGCTAGTATTAAAATTACTTATATTTAATTTTGTTATGTTTCTTACACCGTCAAACATACTAATCATATTTTGAACATTAGAGGTATCAAAAGTACTTAAATCTAACTCTGTAAATCCGGAATTAGAAAACATATGATTCATATCTGTGACATTTCTCGTATCATAATTTTCTAATCCTTCAATGGTCGTTGCTCTAGAAAATCCGCTAAATATCGAACCATTTCCTCCTTTTACACCACCATTGCCTTGTAAATAAGCTATATAGGTTCCATCTTCTTGAGGTACTAGATAACTCATGACACTTTTATCATGTAAGGCACTTTCATCATTTGCTATAACTCCATCTCCTGTTTTTGGTTCTAATTTGTTTTCGATTACTATCTTGGTTATGTTTCCTTTTTGTTCCCACATGCCTTTAGAATCATAATAATCTATATTTCTTAAAGTTCCTGAATCAGCAAAAACATCTTCCTTATAACTTACACTTATAGTTATCTTTCCTTGCCATTCTGCATTCATCGTTTCTTCTAAAGCTGGAGTATCTTCATGCATAAATACTAATAATTTA
>CANPZX010000052.1 GCA_947589195.1 uncultured Bacilli bacterium
TTCTTCTACATTATATTTCGGTTATTTCAATCTTAGCACCAACATCTGACAATTTGGTAATTATTCGCTCATACCCCCGAAGAATATAATCGGCATCATTAATTATGGTTGTGCCTTCGGCAATTAGACCAGCCGTTACTAATGCCGCGCCACTTCTTAAATCGGTTGCTGTTAATTGCAAAATTTCTGATGAAATAGCAAAAGTCCTTTTTATTGCATATTTCTTTTGCGTATCAATATCTTTTAATGTTTCCTCGTTATTATAATCAACAGCCATTATCTCAATTATTAAATCAGCATTATATCCAAGCTTTTTAGAATGTTCTTCTTCAGCTCTAGTTACTGATTTAAAGTTTGCAAAAATAGGATCTGATACAATTTCATTTGTTACTTCAAAACCGTCTTTATCTTTGGCTTTATTATAAGAAATAAGTGATATTGCATGATTCCAATTACTATTCACTTGAACCACCCACATTATAATCTTTTAAAAAAGTAAGTTTATTTCTTATACTTAAATACATTTTTAAGTATTGCTCAGTATCACTTCTATCGTTGCCACGATGAGCTTTAACATAATTAGTAATACAATTTAAAATTAAATTATCAAATGTTCCTTGCTCATTTTTTTCAAAAGCTTTTTTATTGATACCACTTTCAATGCAATCTAAAATGCAAGATTCAATTAAAGAAGATATTTCTTCATCAAATATATTTGCAGAAATATAACATCTTTTTTTTACAATATTAAGTAATTCTTGTAAATCTTCTTTTTTCAAGCAAATCACCCTCCTATATATAAATTTAGGATTGGCTTTTAAACCAATCCTATTTTTATATTCGTTATTCTGATGGACTTAAAGTCAAGCCTGTAAGGTCTAATATTCTTGTTGTCTCACCATTTTTAAATGTTACTTTTTGTGTATTAGAATGCAATTGAAGTACTAAGATACCGTCTTCATCTAATGTTCCTTTTCCTTTAGTTTGAGCTTCAGATAATTCCCAACTAATAGTATCTCCAGTTGTTGCTTCATCAATTTTTAAAGCTAGAAAATTACCTTTAGCATTCTTTGAAAATTTAGGGAAACTTTGAACATATTTTGAAGTTCCAGTAATTTTATCAGCATTTAATTGAATATCTTGTAAATCAGTTACATTCATATCCAAAACTTTGCCCTCGGGTAAACTAATAGTTACCTTTTTTGAGGGCTCACTAGGGTGTAACTTTTATAACTTGGAAAGAATCTTTACTTGCAAGTCCACCATCTGCTAACATTGTAGCTTTATTAATAACATCGTCAGTATCTTCATCAACATATTTTTTTAAAGTAAGTTGTAAATTACTATTTAAAATATAATCAGATAAATCTCCGACTACCATAAAATTATCTCCTAAATTTTCTTTAGAAGTGTAATTAACTGGTCTACCAAATAATACTGGTGCTGGTTTTCCATCAATACCAATGTTTACCCGAGCAATTGGTTGCTTATTGGTATCTACCAAACCGATAACTTTATTAAGAAAATCTTTTTTAGTCATATAATATTCAGCTTTATCATCATAAGCATCTGGTATATTACCTTCAATTTCTACTAATTTTGCATAATCAATTGCATCGATTTCAGTTGCGGAAACTTCTGTACAAATTCCTTTTGGTTGTTGTTGGCCTGTACCTTGGAATACTGCTAATTCAATAGCCATTACCATTGCCTCAGTAATATTTTTAGCAATAGTGCTTTCAAATACATCAAGTGAAACAGTACTAGCCTCAAGAGTTATAGCAACTTTACATTGTAATTTATGATAAGCAAAAACAATAGAACCAACAGTTTTCTTTTGTTTTTCTGAACCTTTACCTTCAGAAACCCAAGTAGCCTTTGGCTTTAATTCTGAAGTAGGGATAGATAAGCCACCTTTAAAATTGGTTTTAGTTATTTTTGCATAAATATTTCCGTAAGATTCAATTTTTTCATAAATTTTATTCATTATTGTTGATGGAATTACTGCTCCAATATCAGTAGTAGTTGTTGTAGCATCAGCTCTTAATTCCTTTGTTTTTTCTCCAGTTAGAACATACTTTTTAAAAGCATTTCTATACTCTAAAGATTCGTAATAATCTCTTTCTTCTGTAACTTCTTTAACAGGTGTTACGTTAGTTGCAACATTTAATCCGTTATTAATTTCATTCGCCATTTTATTTCTTTCTTCCTTTCTTTCTAATTCTTTTAATTGTTTTGTCAAGCTATCTTTTTTATCCAATAGTTTTCTTGACTCATCTTCTAACTTGTCAGTATCTTCATCATTATTTTCATCATTAAGTTTATTAATAATGTCTGTTAATGAATTGTTTACTTTAGTTAGTTCATCTTTTACTTCTTCAATAGTCATTTTAATTTACCTTCCTTTCGATTTCTATTGCTAAAGCAATTCTTTTTCTGTGTTCTTTCTTCTTCTCCAAAATCTCGCTTTCCAGCTTTTTCATTTCAGCTTTTTCCAAATCTAAAATTGATCTTGCAGATATTGAAGTACTGTCATATGCGGGAATATCCACCGCACTAACATCAAACACTTTCTTAATAGATGTTATTCTTCGAGTATGCGTTTCTGTGTCATATTCAAAGCCTTTATCAGAAACTATATAACAATAAGACATTTTGTCTATTAAGCGTTTTTTAACATCACGATATAATTCTTTATGACCTTCATCTTCTGAATCAAGTTTAATTCTAACGTGAAGTCCATCATCTTTAACTGCTAAGCTCAAAGAATTATTACGAGTTCTAGCATAAACTCTACCACCGTGATTATAATTAAAAATGACATCAGAAATATCTGTGTCATCTAAAGCTTTTCTATCAACAACTTCTTTATATTCGATACCTTCATCTTCGAAAAGAACAGTCGGTTTATCAAATACACAAGCTACACCTTCAATAATCATTTCATTAGGATTTTCCTCGTTTTCTTTAGAACGAATATCAAATCCTATAAAATTTCTAAACTCATAGCCTTTATCAATAAGTTTTTTCATATTTTTATCTTTACTATCTTTAATCATTTTTATCACTCCCTTCGTCAGCATTTAAATTATTACTTTCCCCCGTATCTAATCTTCTTAGTAAAACATCTCCACCATCAACTGCGGCTAAATTCATAACTTTTCGCCATTCGTTTGGAGTCATTGATTTTCTATCAACCATTTCTTTTAATTCTAATTTAGTCTTCATGCTAGCAAATTCAAGAGAACTTGCCTCAAAAACAATTTCATTACCGCATTCAATTTCATGTTTGCTAAATAATTTAACCGTTAATTGGTCACTTAGTTCTTTTGCAATAGGCTCAATTTCTGCCTCGTAAAAACTGTTCCATTGATCTTCGTTAAAACTATTTTGAATAATGGCATCAGAAACACCAAAAAAATTTTTTAATCTTTGTTCATATTTATTAATAGTGCCTTCATTTGGAACATAAGAATTATCTTTAACTTGCTCAAGATCATATCTAGGGTCTGTACTTGCAATATTTTGCGTATTTTCAATATCTAAATAAGCATCAGCAAATTTTTGAACTTCGACTTGCTTATCTTCGGGTCTTATAACTGCTTTAAATTTCATAATCCATTTTATAACCGCACTATTTTTAATTGCCGAAACAATTCCTTTATCAGTTGTATCAATTACTTTCATAATATTTTTTAAAGCATTATATCCATCTTCTCCGAAAAATTCATGCTCATTAAAATCTTTTCTTAAATGAATTACATCATCATATAAAACTGTCATATATTGTCCTGATTTAAAGAAGAATTTCATGTATAAATCCCCCTGCTTATCTTCATACAATTCAACATTATTTGTAGGAATTGGAAAAATAGCAATTGGTGTGCCAAGTTCATTTCTTTGAATAAATGCAAAAGCATTATTGGTTAATTCTCTTTGAATCATCATTTTTTCCAATAATTTCTGCATATTCATGTATTTATTTGGAAAACGTAAAAGGTATTTAATATTTGGGTTCGGATTTATTACTACTTCTCCATCACTATTAGTTCTTAAATGTACAGGATGCAATTTTCCAACTGCATTAGATTTCGGTCTAATACATGATCTAACAATATCATTATTAAAAATTTTGCCATCCCAACTGGTAAAAGATGAATCGTAATTATTTAAAAGTTTAAATCTTGTTAAAGTTGCTTTAGGCTCTGAAGACTTATCTTTACCAAATAAGCTTTTAAACATACTTCTTTTTGCCATAAATGAACTCCTTTCATATAATATTTAAAAATTCTTCTTTATTTCTTTCGTAAACAACATAAGCATCAATTAGGGACATTGCCCCATCAATTCTTTTCCTTTGATTATTAGGTTTTATTGGTCTTATGTTCTCATTTTCGTCTTGCTTTATTACAGTATTAGATAAGCACCATTTATCTATCGGATTATTGTTATAAATAATCTTTTTAGCTTGAAAATCAGCTTTCATATTCTTCATCGGAACAGAAAATGTTTTTGCACCTTGAATAACAGGTTCCATTGAAGATTCTCCAAATTCTGATTTCATCTCATCTATCCAATATGTAGAACTCCAAGGATCATATCCACATTTGTATAAATAAATTCCTAATTTATCTCTGATGTCCTTAAACCATTTGGTAATTGCTTTATAATCAACTTTGTTTCCATCAGTTAAAGTTATAAGCCCTCTTTCATACCAAACACGATACGGAACATTGTCTCCGCCTTTTTCGGATAAAATACAACGTTCTTCAAATAAATCTTCTGGTAAGAAATATTGTTGAAGAACATAAATATTAGGATCATCTCTTCTCATACAAATCATTTTTGCTGAAGTTAAGTCAGTAGTCGATGATAAATCGACTCCGCCAATACCATACCTAAATTGCATATCTTCAGTTTTAAATAATTCATCGTTAAATAAATCTTCCCAAGATAGCCAGGCATTTTCACTTGAAGCTTTAAAATTAAAATCTTTGACTAAAACAGTACGTTTGAATTTATCATCAATTTTTGCTCTTTCAACAAAACCTCTAAGTTCTTTTAAAGATTTTATTTTCCCAAGTCCAGGATTAGCTTTAATCCAACAGCTTTCATTAAGCCACTCATCAGGATCATCAAGTTCATAAATAAATGAAAGAACAGTTCCATCATATTTATAACCATTTTTTTCATAAAGGATATTGTCATACATCTCATATTGATCATCATAAATTGTTTCTCGATAAAAACCGTTTGTTGAAGTAATTAAAAGTAACGGTTGTTCTCTTGAACTCATTGACTGTTTAATTACATCATATAAATTTCTATCTTTAATTGCGTGTAATTCGTCAATATTAGCAAATGATGAGTTTAATCCATCAAGGGAATTAGAATCACTTGATAAAGGTTCCATAGTCGAAAATGTTAACGGAAAGTATAAATCCGTTCTTCTTTTTGTTATATGTTTGGATAAGCATTTATTTTGCTTAACCATATTTGAAGCTTCGATAAAACCTTTTTTAGCTTGATCTTTTTTAGTGGCAATAAAATAAACTTCTGCTCCGCCTTCACCATCCGCTATTAAAGAATATAAAGCCAAGCCTCCATTTTCTGTGGTCTTACCATTTTTTCTTCCTTCAATAGTTGCGGCCTCTCGGCATCTTCTCATTCCTGTTTTTTTATCGATAAAACCATAAATTGCTTGGATTCTTGCCTTTTGAAACAATTCTAATTTTAAAGGTTGTCCGATTTTAGTACCTTGAGTTTGCTTACAAAAAGATTCAATAAAATCAATTGGATCAGTGGCTCTCTCAATATCAAATACCCAATTATTTCCGAGCATTTTCGGATTATCAAGTTCTTTAACTAATAATTCAAACTGCCTAATAACTTTTTTTGAAGTTTTTATCTTCCCAGATGTGATTTTTTCGTAATATTCTCTTATGTAATTTTTTCTTTTTCTCATTTTAAACGTTTATTTTTCTTTTTTAAATAAGAAATAAGTTCATCTGGTTCATCTGAATTATTTGTTTTTTTATTTTCCTCTGGTAATAAGGAAATAAGCTGTTGTAATCCTTTGATATAATTAGCATACATTTTGTTATAAGCTGTAAGAGCTGGATTTTCTTTTGTAAATGTTTGAGTAGCATTGACTGTCTCAACAATTAACTTATCATTATTAACAATATCCATAAGATCATCCAAAGTAGCTGACATAAAAGCAAGATTTTCTATCAGTTTTTTAGAACTATTAAATTCGTTTTCTGATAAATCCTTAAATATTTCGGTAAGTCTTTTTATCTCATTTTGGATTCTTTCTTCTTTTGTCATTTTTCCACCTCTTTGTCAACTTGACCCCCCTCACATGCAAAAACCATCTCCAGTTTTTTGAACCTTGGCACCCGGTCTTTTAGAAAAAATTTTTTCATTCACTAACAGGGGGGATTTATCGAAATTAAATCTCCGTTTGAGTCAAACCTTAATCCATCATTAACATCTGTCTCTTTTAATCTCTTTTTATTGTGACACTCTTCACAAAGTAATTGAAGATTATCTTCATTAAGAGTGATAGAAGTATCATTAATATTGTCTGGTGTAATTTCAATTTTGTGATGAACCTGAGAACCATATTCTCCGCACTCTTCACATGTAAAATTTCTTGAAACTCTAATATATTCACTTAACTTTTTCCAAGCTGAAGAATTATAGAATTTCTTTGAATAATCTTTTGCCATATTTAACACCCACAAAAAAAGACAACGTGTGTTGCCTTTTTAGGAATACTCCTATGTTAACATTGTAGCACAATAAAATTATGTTTTTTTATGTTTTTCGTCCACTTTTCTACTTTTTTTTATGTTTTTTATCGTAATTATAAATATCTTCTTTAATCTCTCCAAGTAAATTATAAATATAACTCGTTACAAAATTTAATTTTTGAGCAATTTCTCGTGGTCTAATATGATCTAAATAATATAATAAATAAACCTGGTCTTTTAATTCTTTACTTTTTCGGAGTTCTTCTTCGGCATCATTTTTTTGATTCGTTCTGACAATAAGTAAAGCTTTTACAAGTTCTTCTTTACTTTCAAGTTCAATTTTTTTAGCGGTTAATTGGAGCATTTTATCATTAGCTTTACTCCCACTACCGATTTCATCACTCATTTTTGAAGTTGTTGATATTAAGCAATTTATGATATCAGCAATTTCATTTTGTAAATTATGTAAATCATTTTTGGCTTGCCTGTAATTATAATATGTTTCATAATAATCAATATAATTCATCATAAGCCTCCATTTATTCTATTTATCTTTTTTATCTTTTAAATAATCAATAATAAATAATGCAATAATTGTTAAACATATAATTAAAGTAATAATAACAGAATTACTCATATTTTCCCTCCTTATCAATATCTAATTTTCTCTAATTTTTGTTTTTTCTCTTTCATCGAAGTTTTAGTGTAAATAGCGGTTGTATTAATATTACTGTGTCCTAAAATATCCGCGAGTTCATCTAAATCAATGCCATTTTGTTTGCATTGGATAGCAAATAAATGTCTCCATGCATGAGCATGTATTTTATTGGGATTTATTTTTGCCTTACGAGCTATTTTTTTAAGCCATCTCCAAATCGTGGAATTATCTGGCATTCTTTTTGGATCATCTTTAAACCTATCATCGGTACTTCTAAAAATATAGCCTTCTTTTATTTTTCTATCTTTGCAATAATGCTTTAAGTCTCTTCTTAATTCATTAGTGATAATTAAAAATCTTTCTTTCTTTTTATTATAGACTTTTATATAATTACTGTCTAAATTTTCAACAGTAAAATATTTAAGTTCACTTATTCTAGCACCAGAATAAGCAAATACTTTCATAATATAGTATGCTTCCATATTACCAATATTTTTAGCCCATCTAAGCATCCTTTTATGTTCTTGAGGTTCTATTTTATCCTCGAGATTAGATTTTTCTTGAATTTTGAATTGTTTAACAACTAAATCTTCAAGTTTTAAAAAGTAAAGAAACTTATTTATAACAACAATAAATTGATTACAGGTATTTAAAGAAAAACCTTTCTCCTGGAGATTATTTTTCCAATTAATAATTAATCTTTTATTTAATTCAAATTCGTTATCTGGTACAAAATCAATTAACTTATTAATTGCGTTTCTATAACTTTTTAAAGTTCTATTAGCTTTTTCATCTAAGTCTAAACTGCTGATAAATTCTTCAAGTTTATTCTTTAATTCATCTTTAGTCACGCAAGGCATTAACTCCCTTCTTATAGGTGCAAGATATGTAATATATTATATTGCACCTTTTTAATACTTAATTTTTCTAGTAAATATCTAACATTTTTAATGATTTTTAACCTTTGATACTTTTTTAAATTTTTGATGTCTTTTTTTAAGTTATTTTCATAAAATTATAATGAATTATTAGCACCAGTATTTAATAAATGAGCTGGTAGCTTATACATTGTATACAAGATTTTACTATTCTTACCATAGATGAATAAATAATCTTTATAAAGTTTAATTTTACACCTGGATTTACCTTGTATATTTTGCATATATTCTTTTATTTTTTCATCTTTTACTTGATCTGAACTTTTTCCATTATCAAGAGCATTACGAAATAAGTTTCTTCTTTCTTGATGATTTAAATTAGTTCTTTCTCTAATTCTTTTTTTGGCATGTTTAGAAATCTTCATTATTGCACCTGATAGCTATATAATTCTAATTGTTCATGTGTTAATACAGATTTAATCTCATTTTCATTGGTTCTATGAAAATCATAATAAATTCCTGAAACAGCATATTTTCTTATTTTGGGAAGTACATCAATTCCGTAAGCTGTTTCACTTTCAATTCGAGTAACACTATAAATACAATTATTAGAATCAATTATGATGTCACGTGGTTCAATAATATCTAAAATATTACTACTGGCTTTAATAACTGACTTTTTTAAAAGGTAATTATTATTATGATCGAAGAAACCGTCATCATGCATTTTAGAAACTTTAGAAATATAAATGCCCCATAAAGGGTCATCAATTCTAACATACATATTCGATTCTAATTTCATTCCTGCTCTCCTACCTTATAACAATTTTTTTTAAACTGTTCTTTAGTTAAAATTGTTTTAATTCCCATATTTTTGCCTAATACTGGTCTTAAATATGTAAATCTAAATTCTTT
>CANPZX010000053.1 GCA_947589195.1 uncultured Bacilli bacterium
GATGCGAAGAAAGTAAATCAAAAGATCGAGAACTCTATAAGATTAGAGGGCGAGAAATATGGCTTAAGAAAAGGAATGAAAGCTGGTATTAAACAAGGTATTGAGCAAGAAAAATGCCAAAATATTAAGAATATGTATGAAGAAGGATTGCCTATTCAATTAATAGCTAAATGTACTAATATTACAATAGCTAAAGTAAAAGAAATATTGAAAATTAAAAATTAGTTTCATTTTTTAAAAGATTGCAAATACTCCTAAATTATTTTATACTATAGATAATAGAGGAGGAAAAAGAAGATGAAAAAAATTAAAAAAATCCTCCCCATCCTAGGTACAATTGTCGTTCTGGGGGGGGGGTATTTTAGTAAGTAGGATATATAATTATATAGAAGGAAAATACCAAAGTTTTGAAAATTATAAATTAGCTATTGTAGTCGATGATAAAAAAGCTAAAACTATTCCCAATCGTGGTTATTACAAAGTAGATGTTGAATGCGGAGATGCAAAAGGCGAATGGGACTACAATGCTTGGAGTTTAAAAATTGATGAAATAAAAGAAGGAACGAAGTGTAATATAACGTTTACTTCTGTTTTAGAAAAAGAAGAATATCAAGAGTATTTAAATGCGGGAGTAAATGCTAGACGTAATACTTATCGTGGTAAAAATATAACAAGTTATAAAGACTTACCAGAAGATAATAAAATGAATTTATATAATCAAATTAAAAATTGTACATTCGATGATATCTATGTTGGCGATTATATAGAAAGTAAGCAAACAGATAGTGAAAATAGAGAAATAATTTGGCTAATCGCGGATATAAATAATTATTTATATTCGGGCGATACAGCTTTAGATAAGTGTCATGCAACTATTATTCCTGCATATCCTTTAATGGAAGCTCAAATGAATACAGAAAATACATCTACTGGAGGATATAAAGAAAGTGAGATGTATACCACAACCTTAGGAACAACAATAGGTTCAAATACAACAGATGTTTTAAATAAATATTTAGTTCCTGATTTCGGTAATCATATAATTAAATATAAAAATTTAGTAAGTAATGGTATGGAACAAAGTCGTTCGAATCAATTTGGAACAAATAATGGTGCCTCATCATCATGGAGTTGGGAAGAAAGATATTTAGATCTAATGAGTGAAGTCAATGTGTATGGAAGTACTATTTGGTCCTCATCAGGGTATGATATAGGAATAGATAATAGACAATATGCTATATTTAGGCTAAAACCTGAATTTATAAATAGTTATGAGACATCTCGTTTTAACTACTGGTTAAAAGCTATTGCTCATTTAGAAGGATTTACTTCTGCTAATATTTATGGTTATAATGGTACACATGGATCATTAATTAACTTTGGTGTTCGCCCTCGTTTTCTAATCGATTAATTTAAAAAGAACAGTCTGTTCTTTTTTTTTAATCTATAGTATAATTAGTTCAAGATAAGGGTTGATTTAAATGAGTAGCAAAGTATTGACAGATGAATGTATAAAAAAAATGGATGCTTATTTTAGGGCGGCTAATTATTTAAGTGTTGCTCAACTTTATTTGAAAGATAATGTTTTATTAAAAAGAAAACTTAAATTTTCGGATATAAAAAGTAAATTAGTTGGTCATTTTGGGACAACTCCGGGTCAAAATTTTATTTATGTTCATTTAAATCGAATTATAAAAAAATATAATTTAAATATGATTTATATTTGTGGACCAGGTCATGGGGGAAATTCACCCGTTGCCAACACTTATTTAGAAGGTAGTTATAGTGAGTTTTATCCTGAAATTACCAAAGATACTGAAGGCTTAACAAAATTATGTAAACAATTTAGTTATCCTGGAGGAATTGGTTCACATGCTACTCCGGAACTTCCTGGCTCTATAAATGAAGGAGGCGAGCTTGGTTATAGTCTTGCCCATGCTATCGGAGCTATTTTAGATAATCCTAGTTTAATCGCTGCTTGTGTAATTGGAGATGGGGAAGCCGAGACTGGTCCCCTTGCGACATCATGGCATGGTAATAAATTTATAAATCCGATTACTGATGGCGCAGTTATTCCTATTTTACATTTAAATGGTTATAAAATTGCTAATCCAACAATCTTAGCAAGAATTAGTGATACTGAATTAGATGCTTATTTAAGAGGATGTGGGTGGGAACCATTCTATGTAAGTGGTTCTGATAGTTTAAAAATGCATGAAAATATGGCTTGTGTTATGGATACCATTATTGAAAAGATTAAAAAAATTCAAAATGAAGCTAGAAAAAAAGGGGAGTTTACGCGGCCAATGTGGCCAATGTTAGTTTTAAGAACGCCAAAAGGCTGGACAGGACCGAAAAAAGTGGGAGGCTTAGAAGTTGAAAATAGTTTTCGTTCACACCAAATTCCTATTGCCTTAAAAGAAGGTGATGAAGAAGCTTTAAAATTATTAGAAACTTGGTTAAAAAGTTATAAACCAGAAGAATTATTTAATAATGATGGTTCCTTAAAAAAAGAACTGCAAGATTTAGCTCCGGTAAGTTATTGGCGAATGGGAAGTAATCCCCATGCCAATGGGGGTGAATTATTAGTCCCTTTAAAAACCCCAAATATTTTTGATTATGAGATAAAAGTAAAATATCCTGGTAGTGTTGTTAAAGAAGACATGCGCGAGCTAGGTAATTATATCAAAGATTTAATTTCTTTAAATTCCGAGAAAAGAAATTTTCGTATCTTTGGCCCAGATGAAGCCTTATCCAATCGTTTAAATCAAATATTTGAAGTGACTGATCGGCAATTTGAAGCTCAAACTTTTTCGCAAGATGAATTTTTAAATCAAGATGGACGAGTAATTGATTCTTACTTATCAGAACATGTCTGTGAAGGTTTTTTAGAAGGTTATCTATTAACTGGTAGACATGGTTTTATTCATAGTTATGAAGCTTTTGTGCGCATTATTGATTCGATGGTTAGTCAACATGCTAAATGGCTTAAAATGGCCAAAGAAGTCTCTTGGCGCAAAGATATAGCATCTTTAAATATTTTACTATCGAGTCATGTTTGGCAACAAGATCATAATGGTTATACCCATCAAGATCCGGGTTTCTTAAATCATATTGTCACCAAAAAAGCGGACATTGTAAGAGCCTATCTTCCACCGGATGCTAATACTTTAATTTGTACATTTGACCATATTATTAAAACCAAAAATTATGTCAATGTCGTAATTGCTAGTAAACATCCAAGTCGCCAATGGTTAAGTATGGAAGAAGCTAGTAAACATTGCGCTAAAGGTATTGGTATCTGGGGATTTGCTTCAAATGATAAAGGGGTAGAACCAGATCTAATCATGGCTACTTGTGGGGATACACCAACTCTTGAAGGTTTAGCATCAGTCGTAATTTTACGTAAATTCTTACCTGAGATAAAAATACGTTTTGTTAATGTCATTGATTTAATGAAATTACAACCAGATTATGTTCATCCTCATGGCTTAAGTGATAAAGAATATAATTTAATATTTACGAAAGATAAACCGATAATTTTTGCTTTTCATGGTTATGCTAATTTAATTCATGAATTAACCTATAAAAGAGATAATAAAAACTTACATGTTCGAGGGTATCAAGAAGAAGGAACGATTACAACTCCATTTGATATGCGCGTTTTAAATAAAATTGATCGTTTTAACTTAACCTTACTTGCCTTAAAACATTTAAGAAAGTTTGAAGATAAAGCTATCTATTGTGCGGAATATTGCCAAAATAAATTAATTGAACATGAAGCTTATATAAAAGAACATGGTGTCGATATGCCCGAAGTAGAAAACTTTACTTGGCCTAAAACCAAAATAAACTAAGATAAATTCTTAGTTTTTTAAATTAAAAAAAAGACTACTAATAAAGTAATCTTATTTAATGTCATTAGTAATTTTTCTTGTATTAACAGCTTGATAACCTTTCGCGGTTTCAATAAGATCAAATTCAACTTCATCATCTTTTTTAAGAGTTTTATAACCATCTTGAATTATTGAAGAATAATGCACAAAAACATCTTCATTATCTGTGTATTTGATGAACCCATATCCTTTTTCATCTTTAAACCACTTAACTCTACTACGCATAACACTAACCACCTCACTTTCAACTGTTAAAAGCATATCATAAAAAAATACAAAATTTGTCGAATTGGGTAGAATTTGTAAAAAACTAGTGAAATTTGGTTATTTTAAATTAATTAGTAATTTTTGGGTAAAAAAATTATGTTCCACATTGGTAATATTTTCTAAATTTTTATTTTTATTAATTATATTATTAACTAAATATAAACCAATTCCGCGATTCTTATCTTTACTACTATAACCTTTTTCTTTAATTCTTTCTAAATCAACTTTAAAAAAAGTATTAGCTATTAAAAAAGTTAATTTATTATCTTCTTCATATATTTGTAAAGAAACCATTTTTTCGGTACTTTCTAAAGCCGCTTCAATAGCATTATCTAAAAATATTCCTAAAATAGTATATAAGTCATTTTTTTCTAAAATACTTAAATTTAAATCCTGATAATTTTCTATTTCTTCTTGAACATATACTTCAAAATTTAAATCATGTTCTTTCATTTTTAAAAGTTTATAATTAATAAGTCCTTTTAAACCTGATATAGGAATATTTTTAATTGCACTTAACCAATGATATTCACATTTGTTTTTTTCTTCTAAAATAAAACTAACATAATTAAAAAGTTCAATATTATCTTTAGCTAATCCTTGAATAATAACTAATTGATTTTTATTTTCATGTAAACTTGTTTTATATTTCCAAAGTAATTCTTCTGTAGTTTCAGAATATTCAACTAACTTTTGATAATGCATCATTAAAGCATTAATTTTAGCTTTTTCATCCATTAAAATAAATCCTAGATTAATAATAACTAAGAATGTAATTAAAGAAATATAATTAATTTCCATTATATTATTCCAATAATTAATTAATCTTAAAAAAATAATAGCTAACATAAATATATTTAATGAAATAATATGTTCAAGATTATAATGCTTATAAAAATTAAGTTTAATTATATTTAATAAATACTCTTTAAAAGTATAGGTAAAAATAATCGCTAAAGTAGCCGTGATAAAAATTAAAATAGGAACACTAGGAAAAGGAATATTTAAAATATGTAAAACTAAAGTTAAAATACCTTCAAAAATAAATCTAATTAAATAAATAATTATTATTGCTGGAATAATAAATTCTTTTTCTTTAGGATTATTTAAAGTAGTAAAAAGATAAATTAATAATATATGAAATATTATTTGAGTTAGAGGATTAACAAATTCTAAATTTAGGGCATGTCCTAAAGTAAATAAGATAAATAAACCTAATTTAAATACTTTAGAATTATTATTAGTAAAAATAAGATTATTTATTATTAAATTATAAAAAGTTATCCAAGCTCCTGCTAGTAAATTAATTGTACTTATAGTCATAATCAAATTCCTTTGTTAATTTATCTTTTAAACTTTTTTTCTTATCACGAGATATAAGATTAATTTGTTGATCTTTAAAATAGATAGTATTACATTTCCAAGATATTTTTGTAATATTATTTAAATTAACAATACAACTCCGATGAGTTTTATAAAATTCCGGAATATTTATAAGTTCTTGTTCAATATGTGAAATACTTTGTTTAATTTTAAACATAGTATTTTTAGTAATAATATTAGTATAATTTTGATTTAAATCTTTTTCAAAATATAAAATATCATCTAATGGTATCTGATAAAATTCATTATTATAAGTAAAATTGTAAGATTTATTGTGGATAGCAATATGATAAGCTATCTTTAATGTTTCAAATAATTTCTTTTCTAAATTATTATCTTTAGTTAAAAAATCTAACATTAATACTTTACTAGTAAAACCTTCATTTTTAAACTTATCATATTGCGTAATAATAATTATCGGACTAATCCAATCATTTGCTTTTCTTATCTCTCGAGCTAAATCTAATCCAGTTTTACCAGGAACTTCTAAATCTAATAAATAAATCTTTTTACCCACTAGATTTTGAAGTTTTAATTTAACATCGGGAGTATATTTATCAATTCTTATAATATGATATTTATCTTTTTTCTTCCCAATTATTTTTAAAATTATATTATGATACTTTTCTTGCCATTCTTTCTTATCTTCATATATTATAAAATTAATCATATCTTTAAAACTCCTTAACTCTATTTTTTAAAAACATGGTCATTAGTTTAACATACATCTATTTTGGGTAATTTATCTTTGTCTTAAATTATATTTTTGCTGTCTAAAAATAAAAGTTGTTTTTTTTAAGTATTTAGTTTATTCTTAATATAGGTGATACTTAAATGGTATGTCAAAAATGTGGAAGTGCTCTACCTAGTGAAGGCTTTATTTGTAAGAGATGTGGAACATTAATGAGTGAAGAACAAATTAAAGAACAAAAACAATATTTAAAAGAAAATAATAATCAATATAAAGCTAAATTAATAAGTGAAGCTTATGGTAATCAAAAAATTTATCAAGCTAGAGAAAATAGTAATAATAAAATAATTGGTTTAATTATTATTTTAATTGCTTTAATAATCGTGGTTGGAGTCGCAATTGGGGTTTATTTAATGTAAAATAGGGAAAAATAGTTCTAGGTGATGTTAATGGAACTATTTTTATTATGTATTAAAATCTTTTTTGCCCGTATATTAGATGTTTCAATTGGTACAGTAAGAACTTTACTTATGGTTAAAGGTAAAACATTAGTAATGGTAATATTAGCTTTTTTTGAAGCGCTTATTTGGTTTTTAGTGGCAAGAGAAGCCTTAATAACTAATATGAAAAGTATTTTTATTCCTATTTCTTATTCTTTAGGTTATGCATCTGGTACTTTTATTGGTTCTTTTATATCTAGTCATTTTATTAAAGGAATCGTGGGAGTTCAAGTAGTAATAAATAAAAATAAAGCATTAATGAATCAAATCAGAAAACATGGTTATGCCGCTTCAGTAGTAGATTTAAAAGATGATTTTGAAGGAAATAAAAGAGAAATGATCTTTTTTCAAATTAATAAAAATAATTTAAAAAATTTAATTAAATTAATAAAAAAATATGATAATAAAGCTTTTATTGTTGTTAGTGAAACTAAAGCCGTTCAAAATGGCTATATTAAATAAGCCTGTTTACAATATCTCCAAATAATGCTAAGATATAGATAAGAATAGGAGAGATTTAAATGACTAAAATACATTCAGGGGGGGGGTTATTTAAAAGTAAGAAAGTAAAGCTTTCTCTTTTAGTAATTCTCCTAATAACTTTAATAATCGGAACAACTTTTGCCTTCTGGGTATTAACTAAAAAACAAGAAGGATCCAATTTAGTTAATTCTGCTTGTTTTAATGTAACATTTGAGGATGGTGATGGTATTTCTTTAACAGATGCTTATCCTTTATCCAAAGAAGAATTATATAATAAATTTTTCCCTACAGCAGAACCATATACATTTACTGTAACTAATACTTGTAATAATTTAGCAAGTGCAACTATTAATTTAGAAAGTTTACCAGTAGAATCAAAACAATTAGATGATAAATATATCGGAGTAATTTTATATGATGGTTCAAAAGATATAGTAAAGAATATGCCCATATATTCAAGAAATGATTATAAATTAGTTAATCATCCATTAAATAATGAAAATAAAGTAATAGAAGAAGCCCTAAATGCTTATGACTTATATGATTTTACATTAAAAGAAAATGAAACAAGAAAATTTAAATTATTAGTCTTTATGCATGAAGATACTCCAGCTTTAGAAGAAACGATGAATGCAGAATGGCAAGGGAAAATAACTATAAGTGTAAGTTATAAAAATGATGTTTTCGCTGATTCAGGAACGCTTAGAAGAATCGAGTATTATGACAATACTGGTATGTGGGAACAAAAAGGAAATATAACGAAGATAGTAATCGAAAATAAACTTGAACCAAAAACAGGAGATGGAGTTATAGAAAATGATGAAAGCGCCTTACAAGATAAAAGTGTCATGAGTTATCTTGTGCCCAATGATGACGGAACCTATATAGGGTATTTACAAGGTAATGGCGGAATAAAAATTAACAGTGGTTGGTGTACATTTCATGGCTTTAGTAAAGCAACGACCATTGAAGGCTTAAAAAATTTAGACACAAGAAATGCAACAGATATGACACATATGTTTTCCAATTCTGGATTTACAGAATTAGATTTAAGTAGTTTTGATACTAGTAACGTTATAAGTATGAATAGTATGTTTGGTGGTCTTCCAAATATAATAGAAATAGATTTAAGCAACTTTGACACAAAAAATGTAATAGATATGGATGGAATGTTTAACGAATGTGGAGCACCAAAATTAGATTTAAGTTCTTTTGATACATCTAATGTTCAAAATATGAGTAATATGTTTCGAAGAATGCCCAATATAACAGAAATAGATTTAAATAATTTTAATACAAGTAACGTTAATAATATGGGTGGAATATTTGAAAGTTATTATGGTAACTCAAAACTTCAAAAAATAGATATAAGTACTTTTGATACCTCACAAGTTAAGGAAATGTCACGAATGTTTAGCGGGTTAAATAGTTTAACAACACTAATTTTAGGTGAAAATTTCGTTACTAATAAAGTAGAAAATATGAGTGAAATGTTTGGGTCATATAGTACTAATGGCTTAAAAATTACCGAATTAGATTTAAGTAATTTTGATACAAGCCAAGTTAATAATATGACTGCAATGTTTCGAAATATGCCAAACTTAACCAAATTAAATTTAGGTGATAACTTTGATACTTCCAATGTAGAACATATGGAAAGCATGTTTTATGGATTATCTAATTTAGAAACATTAGATCTAGGCAATAAGTTTAATACTTCGAAAGTAAAAAGTATGAATACCATGTTTTATGGATTATCTAATTTAGAAACATTAGATCTAGGCAATAAGTTTAATACTTCGAAAGTAAAAAGTATGA
>CANPZX010000054.1 GCA_947589195.1 uncultured Bacilli bacterium
CTAATTTACTATCATACCAAGCCCAGCCAGATGAAGCACCACCATTATAACCTGAACTTACTCCAAATTGATTGGAACGACTTTCATCCATTTGGTCAGCAAGTAAATTGGTATATTCTATTATATTTTCACCAAATACTGGTTTTATGTAAGTTTCGAATATGCTTGGTAATATTTCTTGTTTCATCTTACTTCCCACATAAGCACCTACGCTTGTTCTTTCTTTTTTATCAGAAGTTGTTAATTTTTTATCACTATAAACAATCCCTGTAGTATCACTTTCATTCATTTTTGCCTCGGTTATTGGTTTGGCAGGTATTATTGTCGCATGACATGTAGTTAAATCGGTATATCCGGAATGTAAATAGTTATTTAAATCAGCAATTAACCACGTTACTGTATGATTTTCTCCATTACTATCTGGTTTAGTTGTTGTAAAATAATCTCCGACATAAATATCGTCAAATCTACCACTACTAATCATGTCATACAAGCTATTATTATTGTAATAATCAGTTATGTCTTTTCCCCGATAAGTATTTCTTCTTAAACTTACTCCCTCGGATATATATTCGTCATATTGTTCTTTAGTTATTCCACCCGTCGTAAATTCTATTGTACATTTTGTATCTTTCTTTAAATTATCGATTCTTAAATTCCAAGCATTATAATCCCATTTACCTATTACTTTATTATTACAGATAACATTAGTTTTAAATAAACCATCTCCTCTTTCGGGGACACTATCTGCATCTTTACCATCTAACTTAATAGCTAGTTTAATATCATAGCCAAAATCAGGCACTATTCCTTTAATTACATTATATTCTTTTTCATTCTGGTACAAAGCATATGTTCTATAGACTAAAATACCCCCCCCCCAGAACAAGCATTAGCCCTAGAGTTAGGAGGATATTTCTTAGTCTTTTATTTTTCTTAAATCTTTCTAATTTCATTTTTATCCTCTTTTCTATTGTTATCTATAGTATAAAATAACTTAAATCTATTTTCAATTATTATTCTAAATAAACTTATATTAATTCAATTCTTATTCCTAAAACACCATATTGATCTTGTTTTTCTTTAGGATAAAATTGTTCCAAAATATTAATCAATTTATCTTTAGTCATTGATTTATCTGCTAAAAGAGAAATATCAAAATCTTTAAACATATCTTGAAAAGTATTATATCTTAATAAACCAATAACTTTTACTTTAAAAGATTCTTCTAACTCTGGTTCTTTTAAAAATTTGATACTATCCCCTATTTTAATTTGTTGTCTTTTTTCATCATTAAGTCTAATTTCAATTCTTTTTGTACCATAAAGTATAAAATTATAATACTCTGGTTGTAATTTCATTTCATGTTCCATTCTTTTTATTTTCCTTATTATTATCTATATATCTTTTTAAAGTTCTTTTAAAAAAGATTAAAGCTAATATAATATAAGCTATTTCTAAAATTAATCCTATTAATGCTAAAATTAAAGTATTTTCACTGGAAACAATATTAAATACACTTTCTAAGATATCTCTTATAAAAATAAAAGGGATCTTGAAAAAACATATTACTAACATTAATATTAATAAATCACGAATAATAATAAATTTACCATGATTATCTTCTTTATTTAATTTTTGTCCAACTTTTAACAAAGTATTATAAAAATCTTTAAACCAATTTTCTTTTTTCATAAGCTCTCTTCTTCTTTTCCCGAAAAAATTTCTTTAAAATAATATGTTGTCTTATTTTTTAATTTCATATTTTTTATAATAACAACATTATTATCTTTTATTATATTATCTTTTTCATAAACTGCAACTATTAACTTATCTTGATCTTTTATAATATTATCATCTTTATATAGAAAAACATTTTCTTGTTCTAAAACACTAAGATTATTATTATCATAAACATCTACTAATTCTTTTATTATAACTGGTGAATAATAAATAGGAGTATTTTTTAAAACTTTAACTATATTAATTTGATCTTTAGTTTTACTCCAAAGATTCTTTAAATTTAACGAAATTATCCCACTTTCACTAGTTATATCATAGCCATAAAAATTATCATTAAATTTAAAGTTTAAGTTATTTAATATTAAAACAACTTCTTTTAAAGAATCTAAGAAATTTGCAAATGTATCAATTTTTAAAATTTTCATATATTTAACTCGAATATTAATATTAGTAAAATCGGCAATTATTTGATATTTATTTTTAAAGCTTGGTAAATATCCATCCCGTTCAAGGTTATTTTCAATAGTTTTATTATCCATCTTACTAAGATTAGCATAATTTTTTATAATTAATACTAAATCTTTAAGAAAAGAACTAGCTATAATACAAGCACTTTCTTCATCACTACTAAGATTATTAAAATTTTCTCTTAAAATAGTATTAATATCTTTCGGTATCATAATATTTTCTTTATTAGTAGTAGTTTCTTCTTTTTCATCTTCTTGTTCTATTTTTGGAACATCTATATTTAATTTTTCAAAATTTGCTAAATAATCCCCGATTACTTCTTTTTCCACATTTTGTAAATCTGTATATACTTCTTGGATACGAGATTGTTCATTTCTTAAATAAGTTTTAAAATTTACTATTGTTTTTAAATTACTTCGTTCATTAACTTCTTGAAACAATTCTTCTAAATTTAGTTTATTTTTAAATAATTTCTTTTTATTCTTTAGATTATCTAATATAGTTAATTTAGCTTTATAATCCTCTATTTCATAATTTTCTTTTATTATAAGATATGTATTTTGTAAAGCTCCTTCATTTTGTTCAACATTTTGCATATATTCTAATAAACTATTAATAAAAGCCCCTACTTCTTCACTAGTTTGAAGTTCATCTAAATTATCTTTTAAAGCTTGAATTACAGTATCAGTTTCCGGATTAGAATCACTTAAAGTTTCAATATTACTATTTTTTTCTTCTTCTTTATTTGCTAATTTATTAGCTAATTTTTCTTTTAAACTTTCTTTTTCTTCTTTTAACTTTACAACTTCTAAAAAATTATTAACTTGATTATTTAATTTATTTTCTAAAATTAATATTAATATTAAAGCTTGTCTTTGTAAAATTGGTAATTTTTTATCTTTTTTTATTTTTTTAACGGGGGGATTATTAAAGCTTTTCATTTTATCCATATCCAATAATATATTATTATATTTATAAGTTACATGAGGAGTTAAAGTTTCATAATCATCAAATTCAATTTCTAAATTATATTTTGTTTTATTTTCTTTAAACCACCAATATTCAAAAATAGTTTTTTCTAATTCTTCTTCAGTATTAAAATAGATAACTCTTTCTAAATTACCAAATAAAGGATGAGAAAAAGTAAAATATAAGCCTAATTTTTCACCATTATCATAAATATAAGGTGCTCGATTTAAAGAATAGAAGCCATATTTTTTTAATTTCTTTATAATTTGTGTTTTGGTAATCATCTTTATTTCCCCTTTATTTTCTAAATTAATTATAACATAGAGAAATAACTTTTTCTACTTGATATTTAAAAGAATTATTAGTATATTTAATTTAAGAAAGGAAAGTAAAATTGAAAGAAGAAAAAACTACTTTGATAATTCCCAAAAAGAAGAAAAAGAGTGATAATGATTCTAAAGATTGGTTAAATCCCCTTGTTATGTTTATTATGGGAATTATTCTTACCTTTAGTGCCGATAAGTTTATTATTCTTATATGTTATTTTTTAGGAGTTATGGCAATTATAATGGGTATATATAATTTATTTACATATTATAATTATAAGAAAAAATTTAATTTTGATAATAACCATAATTTAGTTATTGGTAGTTTAGCTATTTTTATTGGGATAATTATTGTTATTCTGGCTAGTGCTATTGAAGTTGGTATCCGTTATATTATTGGTTTTACTTTAATTTATAATGGACTAAAAAAATTAAGTTTAAGTTTATCTTTAAAAGATTTTGTAAATATTACCGAAAGTATTATCTTTTTAGTTTTAGGTCTTTATACTATTCTCGCTGAAAATATTGTCTTTTCGATAATTGGCATTCTTTTAATTGTCGCGAGTATTTTAGATTTTCTAAAATTATATCACTCAAAAAAATAAGTTCACTTCAAAATGAACTTATTTTTTATTATTTCTTTTTCTTTTTATTACTCTTTTTAGAATTATTGTTAGTTTTCTTAGGAGCTATTTTAGGACTTTCTTCTTTAATAACAACTTCCTCTTTCGAAGTTTTAACTCCTTTTTTAGTTTTTTCTTCTTTTTCTTCAGTATCTCGTGACATAAATATTACAAAAGCAACACCACCCACGATAACTACAGTAAGAGCAATTATAAATCCTACATCATTTTTTACTTCTAATATTTTAGCTACGACATCCACATAATTATCATCATAGTAAGCTTTTTTGACTTCTTCTTTAAAAGTCTCACCATCAGTATCAGGACCAAAACCATTAGCAAAACGGAAATCACCAATAATTATATAAGGAACACCACTAGCATTATCACCAAAATAATCAGAAACTTTTTGCATTTTTTCACGATTACTAGCATCATTCCATACTTCATATTCCACTAAATTAAAATAGTTTTGATATTCTTCATCTAAACCATGAATATATTCAAGAGCATCATTACAAAAATGACAAGTAGCCCCTTTAAACATATATACATTTATTTTTTCTCTATTAGCTTCAGGCATATCATCAGCGAATACTAATATAGGTGCCATAAATATAACTGCTATAATAATTAATATTCTTTTTAAATTCTTCATATACTTCCTCCTCAAGACTAATTATACAAAAACTCCTATATTTTTACAATAAAAAAGAAGAATTACTCTTCCTTTTTCGCACAATCAATAGAACTTTTTAATTTAGTTTTAGTTTGTTTTATTTTTGATTCATCTGCATCTTTAACTTGATAGAATCCCGCCTTTTTCATTGCTTCATATATTTCGGTATGATTTTTTAAAGATTCATTTAAAGCTTTGGAGAAAGTTTCTCTTACTAATTCATTACTTGATTCTATATAGCCATGTAAATATAAATCGGTAATAACTTTATTGCCAAATAATAGTTCTTCCATTAAAAATTTATCAGCCATTTGTTATTCCTCCTTTAGAACAGATTCATGAAAGATTCGATAATACTTTCATGCTTTCCTTTTAATTTATTAACTACTTTAATTAATTCTTTATCAGTTAAGCAATCACTTACTTCGTTTAAAAGTTCTATTAAATATAATTCATGATTAACACTATCTTCGATGTATAAAAGTTCTTTTTCTGTCATTTATATTACCTCCATTAGTTAGTATTTTATAATAGAAGTAATTAATACTACCAAAAATTGTCTAAAAAAAAATTAGTTAAAATAAACTAATTTGTTGTAAACGAGGTATTGGTTTTTTATAATCTTTAATTATTTCCGCCATATCACATAATAAATGATATTTATTACATTCATTGACAAATTTTTCCAGTAATTTTTTATAGTTTAGGGGATTACAAACTAAGTTTTTTTCATAGACAGCTTGATAATCATTAGATAAGCCAGGATATAATTTTTCGATATGTTCATAATAATATTCTCGTACTTTATTTCTTAAAGTCATGCCCATTTTAGTATAAATAAATTTAGCACCACTTTGGCTCGCTTTTTCGACCATATTCGTAATGGTATCTTCATTATCCGTTATAAAGGGTAAGACAGGCATCATTAATACCCCCGCATAAATATTATTATCTCTTAAACATTTTAAAACTGCAAATCTGCGTGATGGAGAAATTACATTGGGTTCGATTTTTTTGGCTAAAGCATCATCAGAAGTTGTAATACTTATCTTAATTATGACATTATTATTTTCTTGAATTTCTTTTAATAAATCAATATCTCGCATTATTAAATCACTTTTAGTATCAATTGAAACCCCAAAACCATATTTTCTTATTAAAAGAAGGGCTCCCCTCGTTATTTCATATTTTTCTTCTTCGGGATTATAAGGATCAGACAAAGTTCCAAAACTTACTACTCCTTTATATTGTTTACTTGATAGTTCTTGTTCTAATATTTCTAAGGCATTTTCTTTGGAACGAATACAATCAAAATTTTTAATATGATAAGAATCACTGCGACTATCACAAAATATACAACCATAAGAACAGCCTTTATATAAATTCATATGATAATCAATACCAAACCACCTAGAGCCTTGGTCGCTTTTGGTCATTATTGTTCGAGTTTTAATAAATTCCATGAAAACCACCCTTTAACTAATCTTATTATAGCACAAAATGGCCAAGATGGAAATTACCTTGCTAAATTAACCAATTTAAAGTTTACTCATATAATAAAAAGTGAAAAAGGAGGAAAAAATGAAAAGAAGAATTTTAGAAGTTCTTTTAGGAATTTTAATTATTATCATTATTGTAATATCATATTTTAAAATAACTAATTCCCATAAAAATAAAGAAAATTTAACTACTTTAAAAGTGGCCGAAGTGACGCATAGTGCTTTTTATGCTCCTTTATATGTAGCCCAAGAATTAGGATATTTTAAAGATTATGGTTTAAATATTGAACTTATATTAACACCAGGAGCCGATAAAGTGGCCGCGGCTGTTTTATCTAATGATGTCGAGATTGGTTTTGCGGGACCAGAAAGTGCTATTTATGTTTACAATGGTGGCGAAGAAGATTATTTAATTACTTTTGCGGGTTTAACTAAAAGAGATGGACAATTTATTGTTTCGCGAAAAGAAATAAATAATTTTAGTTTAAATGATTTAAAAGGAAAAGAAGTTTTAGTTGGAAGACTAGGAGGAATGCCAGCCTTAAATTTCTTAGATGCTTTAAAAAAAGCTGATATTAAGGAAAGCGATGTAAATTTAAATTATAGTGTAGAATTCGCCGCTTTATCAGGTTCTTTTATTGCCGGGGAAGGTGATTTTGTTAATCTTTTCGAACCTAATGCCACGAATCTGGTAAAAGAAGGATATGGTTATATTGTTGGTAATATCGGGGCTTTAGCAAGTGAAGTACCATATACAGCCTTTTATGCCCGAAAAAGTTATTTAGAAAATCATCAAGATAATTTAAAAAATTTTACTTTAGCTTTAAATAAAGGTATTCAATATGTTAAAAATCATAATCCCGAAGAAATTGCTAAAGTAATTTTACCACAATTCCCGGATATTTCTTTAACTGATTTAACGAGTATTGTCGATAACTATCAAAAATATGATTCTTGGTTAGAAAATCCATTCATTAAAGAAGAAATATTTAAAAATTTACAAGATATTTTAGTAAGTGCTTCTTTAATAGATGACTATGTACCTTATAATTTATTAGTAAATAATTTATATCTTGAATAATCCTATTTTAAAAGTTAAGAATTTATCCAAAAAGTATCAAACTCTTAAAGAAGAAATTTTAGCTATTGATAATTTAAATTTTGAAGTAAATAAAGGGGATTTTATCGCTATTGTAGGTTCTTCAGGATGTGGAAAATCTACTCTTTTAAATATTATATCTAATTTAGATTATCCTAGTTCAGGTTCAGTAGAATTAGCTAAAGATATTAAGATTGGTTATATGTTTCAAAGTGATTGTTTATTTCCTTGGCTTACAATTTATGAAAATTGTTTAGTAGGTTTAAAAATTCAAAAGATGAATACTTTAGAAAATCAAGATTATGTTTTAAAACTTTTAGAAAAATATAAATTGTTGGATTTTAAAGATAAATATCCTAGTTGTTTATCAGGAGGAATGAAGCAAAGAGTTGCTTTAATTAGGACACTCGCGATTAAACCCGATATACTTCTTTTAGATGAAGCATTTAATGCTTTAGATTATCAAAGTAGATTAGCTGTAAGTAAGGATGTTTATGAAATTATTAAAAAAGAAAGGCAAACGGTTATTATGGTTACCCATGATTTAGCCGAGGCTATTTCGATGGCTAGTAAAGTTTATGTTTTATCTAAAAGGCCATGCCGAATTAAAAAGGAAATAGACATTATTTTAGATGATCCTAAAGATCCAATTAGTAATCGTCAGGATAAAAAATTTATGGAATATTATGATATTATTTGGAAAGATTTAGATGTCAATGTCTGAAGAACATTATTTATTTTTAAAAAAATATCGAAAGAATAAAATTATTGTTATTGGGTTTCAAATCTTAATTACTATTAGTTTTATCTTTCTTTGGCAAGTTTTAAGTGATTTAAAAATCATAAATCCATTTATTTTTTCTAGTCCGGAAAAAATTATAACAACAATTGGCTCTTTAATTAAAAATTATAATTTATTTAGTCATATTATTACTACTTTAATGGAAACAATTATCGCATTTAGTTTGGGAATTGGTCTTGGATTTATCGTAGCCATTATTCTTTATCAATATCCTATTATAGCTAAAATAGTTGACCCTTTTTTAACAATGCTTAATAGTTTACCAAAAGTTGCTTTAGGCCCGATAATTATTATTTGGTGTGGAGCAAATGAGAATTCGATTATCGTGATGGCTTTACTTATTAATTTAATTATTAGTGTAATGACTATTTATAATGGTTTTTTAAATACAGATATTTATAAAATTAAACTTTTAAAATCTTTTGGAGCTTCAAATAGCCAAATTTTAACTAAAGTAGTAATACCTGAATCTTTTAGTACAATTATTTCTTCTTTAAAAATAAATACAGCCATGAGTTTAATCGGGGTCATTATGGGTGAATTCTTAGTAAGTAAAAAAGGTATAGGTTATCTAATAATTTATGGTACCCAAATTTTTAATTTAAATATTGTTATGAGTGGGATTGTTATTTTAATTTTGATTTCTTTTATTTTATATAAATTAATTGATAAG
>CANPZX010000055.1 GCA_947589195.1 uncultured Bacilli bacterium
TAGTAAAGAAAGAGGTAATGAATAATGAATGCAAAAGAATTTTTAAAAGCTTTAGACCATATTGTTGAAGAAAAAAACATTAGTCGAGAAGTTGTATTAGAAGCTATGGAACTAGCTTTAACTACCGCCTACAAAAAGAATTTTGATTCCAAAACAAATGTAAGAGTTGAAATTAATAGAGAAACGGGAGAAATAAAAGTAATATCTTATTATGTGGTTGTTGATGACTATGATGATGGTAGTGAAACTACTGATGAAGAAGGAAACATTGTTAAAATTCCTCCAACTATCAATCCGGATGCCCAAATACTACTAGAAGAAGCCCAAGAAATGGTGCCTGGTATTAAAGTTGGCGAAACAATTGAAAAAGAAATTACCCCAAAAGACTTTGGGAGAGTTGCCACATCTACCGCTAAGCAAGTAATCAATCAAAAAATAAGAGAAGCAGAAAGAAATAGCATCATGGAAGAATTTAAAGATAAACAAGGGGAGTTATTAGTGGGCTTATTAGCGATGGAAGATGCGCGTAATTATTATGTTGACTTAGGTAGAACCAGAGGTATTTTACCCAAATCAGAAATGATTCCAGGTGAAGAAGTTAAGATGGGTTCAAGTATTAAAGTATACGTAACTAAAGTAGAAGAAACAACTAAAGGACCACTTATCTTATTATCTAGAAAACATTATGGTTTTGTCAGAAGACTATTTGAAACCGAAATTCCTGAATTAGTTGATGGAACAGTAATGTTATACTCTTGTGTCAGAGAACCAGGTATTAGAAGTAAAGTTGCCGTTTATTCTACTAGAGAAAATGTTGATGCTATTGGTTCTTGCATTGGAGAAAGAGGAAGTAGAATTGCCAATATTTTAAAAGAATTAAATGGTGAAAGAGTCGATTTAGTTTTATATAACGAAGATCCAGTAGAATTTATTAAAAGTGCTTTAAGTCCTGCCAAAGACGTAATTGTTAATATAACTGATGCCACCAAAAAAGAAGCTTTAGCCATTGTTAACAATGAAAACTTAAGTCTAGCTATTGGTAAACAAGGAAGTAATGTTAAATTAGCTAGTCGTTTAACAAAATATAAAATTGAAGTAAAAACTTTAGAACAACTTAATGCCGAAGGAAATAAAGAATCTTAAAATAAAAGAAGATAAAAAATGAATATAAATTAATCCGTAAATTTTATATGAAGGAGGATTTATGAAAGTAAAAAAAATACCTATGCGTATGTGTGTAGTTTCTCATGAAAAACTAGAAAAAAAAGATTTACTTAGAGTAGTAAGAACCAAAGATGGTGAAGTCGTTTTAGATTTAACAGGTAAACTAAATGGTAAAGGAGCTTACTTAAAAAAAGATCAAGAAGTAATCTTAAAAGCTAAGAAAAGTAAAATCTTAGATCGAACCTTAGAAGTTGAAGTTAAAGATGATATATATGAAGAATTAATAAATAATATATAAAGGAAGGTGAGTTAAATGACAGTTAAAGAATATGCGGAAAGTGTAGATTTATCTGTTGCGGAAGTATTAAAAAAAGCTATGGAATTAGGAATGGAAGTAAAAGGGGCCAATGATTATTTAAATGATGATGATGTAATTATTTTAGATAATGCTTTAAGTTTAATAAGTACTGATACTGAAGCAACCTATGAAGATGAAGAAGAAATCGATGATGTTGTTGAATCAATAATGGATAGTAAAATTAATGCTATTGATGATTCAGAAAAGAAACAAAAATTAAAAAAGAAAAGTCAAATAACTGAAAATAAAGAAGAATACTTTAATAAAAGAAAAGAAATGTATAAACATAAAGAAAAATTAATGAAAAACGAAGAAGATAAAAGTATTGTTCTTTATAAAGATAAAATGACGGTTGGCGAGTTAGCTAGTGAATTAAATGTGAGTGCTACCGATATTGTTAAGAAACTTATTAATTTAGGAGTTATGGCGAATATTAATCAAGTAATTGATTTTGAAACAGCTAGTTTAATTACTATTGATTATAATAAGACGTTAAAAAGAGAAGAAACCCAAAATGTTGCTAATTTTGAAGAATATGAAATTACCGATAAAGAAAGTGATTTAATGCCTCGTCCTCCAGTAGTTACGATTATGGGTCATGTTGATCATGGTAAAACTAGTTTATTAGATTATATTCGAAATTCCAAAATAACTGAAAAAGAATTTGGGGGAATTACCCAACATATCGGGGCTTATCAAATTATTCATAATGGGGAAAAAATAACCTTCATTGATACTCCGGGCCATGCTGCTTTTACGGAAATGCGAGCTAGAGGGGCAAGTGTAACCGATATTGTAATTATTGTTGTTGCTGCTGATGATGGAGTTATGCCTCAAACTAAAGAAGCAATCGATCATGCTCTAGCAGCTAATGTCCCAATTATTGTCGCTATTAATAAAATTGATAAACCAAATGCTAATCCGGAAAAAATAATGACCGAGATGAGTGAAGCGGGAATTACCCCCGAAGCTTGGGGTGGCGAATATCCATTCGTAAATATTTCGGCTTTAACGGGGGAAGGTGTTGATTTACTTTTAGAAACTATCCAAACTATTAGTGAAGTTAATAACTTTAGAGCTAATCCTAATCGTTATGCTATTGGTTCAGTTATCGAAAGTCGGGTTGATAAAAATATCGGGGGTGTTGCTTCCTTACTTATTCAAAATGGTACTTTAAGACTAGGAGATCCTTTAGTTGTCGGAACCAGCTTTGGTAAAGTAAGAACTATGAAAAATGATTTAGGAGTTTCTATTGTAAGTGCGGGTCCATCAACCCCAGTTGAAATTACAGGCTTATCAAGCAATCCTAGCGCGGGAGATAAATTCATGGCTTTTGAAACGGAAGCTGAAGCTAAACAAATCGCGGAAAAAAGACTTGAAGCTAGTAAAATAGTTAAAGAAAAAAGTCCAAGTTTAACTTTAGATGATTTATTTAGTAAAATAAATGCCGGCCAAAAAATTATTAATGTCGTTTTAAAATGTGATGTTCGCGGTAGTGAAGAAGCGGTTAAAAATGCCTTAGAAAAAATTGATGTCGAAGGCGTTAAAGTAAAAGTTATAAGAAGTGGTATTGGAACCATTACCGAAAGTGATGTTGTTCTAGCTAATGCTAGTGATGCAATAATAATTGGCTTTAATGTCAGTCCTTCTAATATAACCAAAGAAGTAGCTAAAGAATACAATGTTGACATTCGTCTTTATACAATAATTTACAAAGTAATTGAAGAAATGGAAGCGGCGATGAAAGGAAAACTAGATCCGGAATTTGAAGAACATGATTTAGGTGAAGCGGTTATTCGCAAGATCTTTAAATTCTCAAAAGTTGGTAATATCGCTGGTTCTTATGTAAATGAAGGTCTAATTAAAATAAATGCTAATTGTCGTTTAATCCGTGATGGTCGGGTTATTTATGAAGGCAAAATAGCTTCGATTCAAAGAGAAAAAGATGCCGTAAGAGAAGTAAAAAAAGGTTTTGAATGTGGTATTACTTTAGAAAATTATAGTGATATAAAAGAAAATGATATTATTAAAGTTTATGAACTTGTCGAGGTAAAAAAATAATGGGTAATATTAAAATAAAAAGAATTGAAGCTGAGATGGTTAAAATTATCAGTGAAATCTTAAATGAAGAAGCTAGGGATAAAGTAATTAAAAATGCAACAATCACGGGAGCAAGTGTGGCTAAAGACTTATCAGTGGCTAAAATTTATTTCACTTCTTTAAGTAATATGGAGCATAAAGCTTTAGAAAAAGAAATGAATGAAGCTGCTTCTTATTTAAGACTAATGCTTGCCGAAAAAATGGATTTAAGAAATACTCCGGAACTAAGATTTATTTATGATGAATCTATTGCATATGGGGAAAAGATTGAAAAAATCTTAAAGGAAATAAGTGAAAAAGAAGAATGAATGGTCTTATTGTTGTTAATAAAGAACAAGGCTATACAAGTCGCGATGTAGTTAATGTTTTAGAAAAAAAATTTAAAACGAAAAAAATTGGTCATACCGGAACTTTAGATCCTTTGGCCACCGGAGTTTTAGTTATTTGTCTAGGTAAATATACCAAATTAGTTGATAAAATAACTAGCTATGATAAAGAATATATTGCCAAGATAAAATTAGGCTGGGAAACAGATACTTTAGATATTACCGGAAAAGTTTTAAAAGAAGAAGCCATTCCTAATTTAACGAAAGAACAAATTGAAAATGCTTTAACTTCTTTTCTTGGTACTTATGAACAAGAAGTACCTAAATATTCGGCAATTAAAATAAAAGGCAAGAAACTTTACGAGTATGCGAGGAATAACGAAGAAATAACCCTTCCTAAAAGAAAAGTCGAAATAAGTAAAATTGAACTTTTATCTTTTCAAGATGATACTATTGAATTTAGTTGTACAGTTTCGAAAGGTACCTATATTCGAAGTTTAATCAGGGATATCTGTCAAAAACTAAATGTCTTAGGAACAATGTCAAGTTTAACCCGAACTAGACAAGGTATGTTTACACTTGATAAAGCTTATACTTTACAAGATATTGCTAATGATACATATTATATGTGGAATATCAGTGATTTATTTCCGTATAATCATTATGCCTTAAATGAAGAAGAATATCAAAAAGTATTAAATGGAGGATTTTTAAAAATACCTGCGGATGATGCTTTTTTAGTTTTAGATTATCAAAATGAAAGTATCGCTGTTTATCAAAATATTGGCGAATATTTTAAAACATACTTTCATATCTAAAAGAACATAAAAGTTCTTTTTTTTAAGTTAAAAAACAGGTATACTTATAATACGAAGTGGTGATAAATTAAATGAAAAATTTAAAATTATTAATTTTAATTATCTTTTTTATTCCCTTAAAAGTTTTAGCTTTAGATCTACCGGATACTTATTCCGATAAAGTTTTAATTTATGATTTAACTACTGATGAAGTTCTTTTAGCTAAGAATGCTTCGCTTAAAACTAATATTGCTAGCTTAACTAAAATTATGACTACTATTACAGGTATTTTAAATATGGATTCTTTAGATAAAAAAATTACGATTACATCCGATATGTTAGCAGGAATATATTGGGATGCCTCAGTTGCTGGTTTAAAAGTCGGGGATGTTGTCACTAATAAGGATTTGTTATATGCCTCAATTTTACCTAGTGGCGCTGATGCAACCCAAGTTATTGCTTATGAAACGAGTGGCGGAATAGCTAACTTTGTTGCCAAAATGAATAGTTTAGCTTTAGAGCTTGGAATGACTAATACCCACTTTGTTAATACTACTGGTTTAGATATCGAAGGCCATTATAGTACCGCGGAAGATATCTTAAAACTCTTAAAATTCGCTTTACAAAATGAAACCTTTAAAACCGTCTTTACCACTCGCGAATATACTTTAACTAATGGTTTAAAAGTTAAAAGTACTCTAAATACTTATAATCGTGTTTTAAATTTAGATTTATCACGAATTAAGGGTTCCAAAACTGGATTTACTAAAAATGCTGGTTTATGTATGGCCACTCTTACTGAAAGTAATAATCATGATATAATTATCATTACCTTAAATGCCCCAAAAGCTGTAAATGGCAAATATTATAATTTATTAGATGCTTTAACTTTAAGTGAATTTATTGACAATAATTTTCAAAATTTAAAATTATTTACTCAAGGTCAAGAAATAACTCGTCTTAAAGTAAATAATTCTAAAGAAAAAGAATATATCATTTATTCTAAAACCGATGTTTATAACTATGTACCAGTCGATTATGATGTTAATAACTTAAAAGTAGAGTATATTGGGCTTAATGATTTAAGTTATAAAAATAAAATAGGGGAAGAACTAGGAATAATTAAATATTACTATAATGATGCGGAAATTTATGAAGAAAAAGTTATTTTAGATACTAATTTTAATTTATCTATTTTAGCTATAATAAAAAATAATCCCTTATATTTAGGAACTATTATTTTAATTATGATAGTTATATTAGTACTTTTAATTTATAAAAAGAAACAAACTAAAATATCGTATTCATAACGATATTTTTTTTTTAAATATAAGTACCTTTTATAATTTGCATCATTTTATTATGTCTTATTAAATAAGCATATTTACTTAATAATTTTACTTCTTCGGGTAAATAAACTTTTAAATCTTTTTCAATCTCTAAGAATATTAAATCCATATCTATTTCATTATCAAAAGTTTCTAAAGCATAATTATATACTTCATCATCGACTATTAATTCTTCTAAAGTATCTTGCCATATCGAACCAAATCCTCCATCTTCTTTTGTTTTAATAATCCCAATTCTAGGTTCAGAAATTGCTTCAACTTGTTTTAAATAATTAAAATCAGCTAAAATATTTTTAATAGTAGAAATATCCGTATCTAAAAGAAATGAAGCTTCGGAGTCATAATTGGGGCAAAGTTCTATTTCCTTATCTTTTATAATAAAAGAAATATTTTCGGGATGTTTATCAGTTTCTAAACATAAAATCGTAAAAATAAGATATTTTTGATAATCGATAATTATTTTCTTGATTACATCATCACTAAATTTTAATTCTTTCAAACTAGATTTTAATTTCTTAATTGTATAATTATAATCAGATACATCAATATATTCAGTATTATCATCATCCCCAATTAAGTCATGTAAACTTACCATCTTTTCCTTATCTTTTAAAATATTTAAACAAATTACTCCTTTCGTATTATTAATTTTAATAAGATCATAACTAGCATGCTTAAGATGATAATATTTGGCTATTTTACTCACAATTAACTCGGCATATATCCCATAATTAGGTTCTTGATCTAAAATAATTTCTCCTTTAACTAAAGCTTTAGTTCCTTGAAAATCTAACCAATTCTTAATTCTTTTTTGATTACCCCGAGGTTCTTTAGAATCTTCAGTTAATTTAATATTTAGTTTATCTAGATTAATAAATCCTTCATTATCCCGATATTTTTCTAAATCACTAAAACTTATATTTACTTTTTCATATTTTTGCTTAGGTAACATTTAATAATCCCTTTCTAAATGAACATGATAATCATTATCTTTATCCGTAAATATTTGATATAACTCTTTTAAAAAAATTATTACTTCTTGTTCATCTAAATCTATAAAATCATCTATACTATCTTCATATATACTTTGATAATTAATTACATATTTTAAATCATTTAAATAAATTTCATAATAATTATATTCTAAAGCTATTTTCGTAATTAAATCATTTAACTCTATCTTTTTATCATAATTTATTTTTTTATAATCTAACATTTCATCAAATAAATTAGTAAATTTATCTTGATAAGTTAAAAATAATTTTTGATATCCTTGTTCTTTTATTTCTTTTTTAGTTAACATGTATTTATCGAAAGTTTCTATTATATCATTATATAAATTCAAATATTTTTCTAACTTTTCTTTAGGAGTTTCCCATAAATCATTTCCTTCATAATCCCAAGTTATTAAATCTTGAACAAGGTAAGTCATATTTTTAAATAACCAGAAATTATCCCTAAAAGTAAATTTAATTGTATATAAAATATCAATATCTTTTTCTTTAACTAATTCTATATTTTTTAATTTTAATATTTCTGTAGCTAAATTAATCGTTTTATTAATTAGATCTTGATAAATACTTTCATAATTATCTTTGCTTAAATATTCTTGATAATCTTTAAGATTTAAAGTTTTCTTTTTCATTATAGTTTCTCCTTTAATGTTATTTTACCAAGAAAAGCTGTCTTTTGTATAATAATTTGTATATACTTTTAATTTAACTTGCAAACGTGTTTGTACTATTATATAATTATCGTAGGATAAAGGTGTGTTTAAAAATGAGAAGTAAGTTTTTTGAAATTATAATGTTATTAATTGTAATTGCTTTTATGGCTACTGGTTGTGGTAAAAGTGATGTTGAATCAAATGATTTTTTGGCATTTGAAAAGTCATCGCTTTTAGACAAATATGAAACCAAAACTTTGGTAGACGGAATTACTTATAAAGAACTAAGCTATACTGATAGTGAAAATAATCTTAGATTAAGTATAATTGTCTACAATGATACAAATAATTCTTATTATATTTCGGCTTCAGTAAATGGTTATAAAAATAATCAACGGACTAGTCAAGTTAGTCAAATCGATTATATAAGGATTGGGCCAAAATCAGCAGGAGTCTTAGGTATTCTACTAATTAAAGCTGATAGTTATCGATTAAATTTAACCCAAGAAATAAAAAACGATTATTTACCATCTAGTGCTTATAAACTTTCCAGTTATGGATTCAATCTTGAGAGTCAAATTTGTAATGCTAAATATTCTGATATAAATACATTACGACTTTATTTTGAATATCAAAGTTCTGGCGATAATTCGGCAGAAGTTACATTGTTAGGCTTTAAAAATAATGAATACGTTTACAAAAGTGTAGATTATATTACATATGTAGATAAAAGTAATAAAGAAAATTATTCTTTAAATATTACTAAAAAAGGAGATCGAGGAACGACTGAGTATTTTACTTGTGGAGCAGAATATAACATTGATGAAATAGATAATTTTATTTATTTTGTTACGGGATACTATAAAGATTAATATTTATTAGAAGAGGTTCAAGTAGTGAAAAATCGATGAATTATATCAATATAAGTTTGATAATAAGGCATGAAAAATGAATTGTATTATTTAATGAAAGAAAGAGGGAAAAGCTAAGGTGTTTAGTGAAAAAATTTATCTCTTATGAACAATTTTACTGATGAACTATTTAAATGACATATTGTTATTTTCGCTTACATCTACTGGCATT
>CANPZX010000056.1 GCA_947589195.1 uncultured Bacilli bacterium
GGGGGGGGTATTTTAGTCTATAGAACATATGCCTTATACCAAGAAGATAAAGAGTATAATGTAATTAAAGGGGTAGTCCCGGATTTTGGTTATGATGTTAAATTAGCTATCGAAGTAGATGGTAAAGATGCAGATAAAGTACCAGAAAGAGGAGATGGTTTATATAAAACTAATGTTACTTGTAATAATAAAGTAATAGGTAAATGGGATTATAATGCCTGGAATTTAAGAATCGATAATTTAAAGAAAGATACTAAATGTACAATAGAATTTGAAAGTAATGGAATAACTAAAGAACAATATAAAGAATATATATCTGAAGGAGTAAGTCTAAGAAGAAATACTTATCGGGGAAAAGATATAACAGATTATTATGATGATAATAGTTTGTATGAGATGATTAGTAGTGGTAGATTTGACGATATTTATGTTGGAGATTACTTTACAACAACAAAAGAGGATAGTACTGGAACAAATCATACAGTAACGTGGTTAATTGCTGACTTAAATAATTATTTACATTCTGGGTACAATGATTTAACAGATAATCATGCGACAATAATACCAGCTTATCCTTTAATGGATGCTCAAATGAATACAGAAACTACAACTGGAGTAGTAAACGACGCTTTAAAAGTAATAATGGCAGATGGTAAAGAAAAAACAGGTGTTGGAGCATATGTTGGTAGCAATATGAAACAGAAAGTTTTACCTGATATCTTAAAAAATTATATTGAACCTGTATTTAATAATCACATTATAGAATATACCAATTTACTAACCGATCAAATGGATGAAAAACGTTCCAATCAAGATGAAGCAGTTTTGGGAGCATCATCAGGTTGGGCTTGGTATGATAGTAAACTTGACTTAATAAGTGAAGTAAACGTTTATGGTTCAACGGTATGGAGTTCATCAGGGTACGATATCGGAATCGACAATCGTCAGTATGCTATATTCCAGTTAAAGCCTGAGTTTATTAACAGTTATGGTACTACTAGATTCAATTATTGGTTAAAATCGGTCGCTAGCAAGTCGGACTTTGCTGTTGTCGGAGATAATGGCCGTGCCACCTCGCTTAACGCTTCCACCTCTCTTGGTATCCGTCCTCGCTTCCTAATCGATTAATTTAGTTAATGTTAAAAACATGTAAAATGATATTGACATTAGTTTGAATAGTTTATTAAAATTAAGATGGAGTGAGTAAAAAATGAATAACAAAGAAAATAATATATTAGATAAAAAAATAATTTTAGGAATAATCGCGGTACTTTTAGTATTTGCCACTTCCGTAGGAATTTTAGCTTATAAAAATGAAAAAAATCCTCCCGAGGAAGAACCTAAATATACCGAAGATCAATTAGCGTTTAAAAAAGCTTATGAAGATTTAAATGGTCAAATTAGAGATAAAGATGGTAAAACTATTAGAACTTTAAATATCGATAGCAATAACCCTGTTGATATATTAACTGAAGAAGAAACAATAGATATCCTAGAAAATGGTACGGGTATAATTTATATGGGCTTTACTGATTGCCCTTGGTGTCGGACAATGGTTCCGGTTTTACTAAATACCCTTAAAAATACAGGAATTGAAAAATTATATTATTTAGATATTAAAGATATTCGTTCAACTTATGTATTGAATAATAAAAATAAAGCCGTTAAAGAAAAAGATGGAACAACTGGTTATTATAAAATCCTAGAATTATTAGATAAAGAATTAGATAATTATACTTTAACAACTAGTAAAGGTAAAACTGTTAAAACTGGGGAAAAAAGATTATTAGCTCCAACCGTTGTTTTTGTAAAAGAAGGTAAAGTAGTAGGTACCCATGTAGGAACCGTAGATACCCAAAAAGATCCTTATGAAGACTTAACCGAAGAACAAACTACCGAACTTGTTGATATTTATACGAAGCTAATAAATAAAGTATATGAGATAAACTGCACAGAAGCTTGTTAAATATAAGCTTTTTTTCTTGTCATTTAAACTTATTCTTTATTATAATAATATTTAGAAAAGTGGTGATAAAGTGAAACTAATTACTTTACTTCCGGCAGATAAATATTTAGTAGTAAATCAAACTATTTTAACTGATAAAGAAAAAAGTATTTTAATAAGTTTATATGAACCTATTATTGGTTATGCCGCGGTTAGTTTATATCTTACTTTATGGCGGGATTTAGATCGCTTAGAATTAGTAAGTTTAGATTATACTCATCATCACTTAATGACCATCTTAAAATGTGATTTAGAAACCATTAAACAAGCAAGAGAAGCCTTAGAAAGTGTTGGTTTAATTAAAACCTACTTTAAAGAAGGCGATATTAATAGTTATGTTTATTTACTATATTCTCCTTTAACCCCCAAAGAGTTTTTTAATCACCCAATCTTAAATATAGTTTTATATAATAATATTGGAAAATATGAATATGACTTATTAAAACAAGAATATAGTGAATTTAAAATTGATTTAAAAGAATATGAAGAAATAACTAAAAAACTAAATGAAACCTATAAACCATCCTGTAATGTTTCCTTTGAAGCTAAAGGAGTTAATGTAAATCCTTTAACTACAGAAGATCAAGTTGATTTTGACTTTTTATTATCATCTTTACCTAAAGGTTTAATTAATCAAAAAGCTTTTACCAAAAAAATGAAAGAACTAATTAATAATCTTGCTTTTATATATAATTTAGATACTTTAAAAATGAGTGAATTAATGCGCATGGTAGTAAATGAAAAAGGTTTTATTGATAAAGATGAACTAAGAAAAAGTGCCCGAAAATATTATCAATATAATAATAATGGTAAATTACCAACTTTAGTTTATCGAACCCAACCCGAATATTTAAAAAATCCCCAAGGAGATAATACCAAAAGAGGAAGAATTATTAGCGTTTTTGAAAATACCAGTCCTTATGATTTCTTAAAGAGTAAATATAATGGGAGTAATCCCACAAACCGAGATTTAGCTTTACTTGAATATTTATTAATTGATTTAAATTTAAAACCCGCGGTAGTTAATGTTTTAATTGATTATGTTTTAAAGAAAAATGATAGTAAATTAAGTAAAAACTTTATTGAAACGATTGCAGGACAATGGAAAAGACTTAATATAGAAACGGCTGAGGATGCTATGGCTGTTGCCGAAAAAGAACATAAAAAATATAATAAAAAATTAGAAACAATTAAACCTAAGAGTCCGAAAAACTTAGAACCAGTTTGGTTTAATGAGAATCTTGAAAAAGAAAATATGACGGAAGAAGAAGAAAATGAATTAGAAAGTATATTAAATAAATATAGGTGAGGAAAATGAAAAATATAAAAGAAGAATTAACAAGTAAAGAAGAATTAAATAATAAATTAGCAGAAAATTTAGAAGCAGCAATGCAAGATAAAACCTTTAATGCCTTAATTAGTAAATTAAAATTAACTAAAGAAGTAGCCATGAAATATACAACCAAATTAGAAGAAACTACTAAAGAATTAAAAAATTGTAGTACTTGTAAAGGTTTATATGAATGTAAGAATGCCTATTTGGGGCATGTTAATTCTCCCAAGATTGTTAGTAATAAAATCTATTTTACTTATTTACCATGTAAATATCAAAAGAAATTAAATGAAAAAGAAACCTTAGAAAAAAGAGTTGCTAATGCGACGATGAAAGATATTGAAACTAATGATAAAAAGCAACTTAAAATTATTAAATGGATGGATACTTTTTATGAAAAATTTGATTTAAGTAAAAATTTAAAAGGTTTATATTTACATGGTAATTTTGGTTCTGGTAAAACTTTCTTACTTACGGCTTTATTAAATGAATTAAAAAATAATAAAAATGTTTCTACTTGTATTATTTATTTTCCGGAAGCTTTACAAGATTTAAAAGATGACTGGGAAACATTCGGGGATAAAATGACTTATTATAAAAATGTTGATATTTTATTAATTGATGATATCGGGGCTGAGAAAGTAACTGAATGGGGTCGAGATGAAGTTTTAGGAACGATTTTACAATATCGTATGACTAATAATAAAATAACTTTTTTTACCTCTAATTTAACAATTGAAGAATTAGAAAAAAGTTTAAGTATTACTACAAATGGCATTGATAATGTAAAATCAAGAAGAATTATTGAAAGAATAAAACAATTAACTACCGATTTAGAATTAATAAGTGAAAACCGAAGAGGATAAAATAGCCCTAATTATTTATTCTCTTTTATTTATCTACAAATAAACGTTACTTGTTATTTAAAATAAGTATGATATAATTAAGAAAATAAAGGTGATGTATAATGAAAGGAAAATTATTTTTAGTGACGTTAAGTTTAATCTTGATAATTGCTCCTTTCTGGATTAAAAACTATCAATTTTTACGTTTAATATTAGCCTTAACTGGTTTAATCTTATTAACATTTATTCTTTTTTATAAAAAGAAAAAAAATATTTTTAAAATTAGTTTTGTTTTTTTATCATTCTTTTTAGAATTATTTTTAATTGATTATTTATTAGTAAGTTTTATGGATATGCCTCCTATTTTAGCCCTAAAAATAACTTCTAGTAATACAATGAGTAATTATGTAGGTATATTTTATCGTACTTATAACTGTAATAATACACAAATACTTGATCATTTTTATCGTGAACCATATCTTTGTCCTCCTAATTTAGATCAAGTATCTATTAATTATTTAGCTAATTCAATTTTAACTAATTTCTCTAGTTTTAGTCAAAAGTTTTTTAATATCCAAGGTAAAATAAGTAGTATTCAAGGTACTAACATTTTAGAATTACAAGGCTATGAACAGACTAGTGATAATTTAAATGGTCGGGTCTTATTTCATAATACAATTACTATTCAAGCTGATTTTGGATCTCGTTATGATTTATCCAATTATAAAGTTTATGATATGGTAAATGTAATAGGAAGAATTAGTCATAAAAAGAAAATTGGTGATACCACCTATATTTATTTAAAAGATGCTATTTTACTTGAAAATGATTTATATGAAACTTATGAATTAGATTATAATGAAGAAAATGTTTGTGATAATCAATTAAAGTTAATTTCTGAAACTAATGAATATAATTTTTATAGTAGTTGTTTAAAAGATATGTTTATTCGTTATGACAATGAAAATATTTATGAACTTAGTTATGTTTTAACAGATCGAAGAATGACTTTTGATAAATTAACGAATAATATGTATAAAGTTAGTGATGGTAATTTAACCCTTTATGAAGGAAATGAATTAAATATTTTAAAATGTCAGACTAATAATGTTATTATAGGTACTAAGGATTTAAATTTAACTAGTAAACTATGTGAAGAATTTGATAGTTTGTTAACAAATCCTTTAAGTGAAGATAATTAAGTAGTATAATAAAAAAGTAGGTGATTATTTTGCAAAAAAGACTAATAAGTGCTATGGTAATGTTAATTATTACTATTCCTATATTAATTATAGGAGGATATCCTTTCTTAGCTTTAGGAGGTATTTTAAGTGTTTTAGCCCTAAAAGAGTTAATTGATTTAAAAAATAAAGAAAAAAAGTTACCGGATATTATAAAACTTCTTAGTTTTGTTTTAGTAATTTGTTTAACCTTTAGTGAGATAGAATCATCTTCTTTAGTTTTAGGTTTATCTTATCAATGGTTAGGAATTACGATTTTAATATTACTTTTACCAAGTTTATTTTTAAAAGATTATGAAACCAGAGATGCTTTTTATATTATTGGTATTACTTTACTTTTAGGTTTATTTTTTAATAGTCTTATTTTAATTAGATTAGGTAGTTTAAAACTTCTTATATATCTAGCTTTAATCACGGTTCTTACTGATACTTTTGCTTACATAATTGGTTCATTAATTGGGAAAACGAAATTTACGAGTATTAGTCCTAATAAAACTATTGAAGGGTGCCTAGGAGGGGTTTTAGTTGGTAGTATAGTTGCGATAATTTATTATGTAAATATTATTAGAGTCTTAGCTTTACCTAAAGTTATATTAATTACGGTTTTATTATCAGTAATAAGTGAACTAGGGGATTTATTCTTTAGTAAAATTAAAAGAGAATATAAAGTCAAAGATTTTAGTAATTTAATTCCTGGTCATGGTGGAATATTAGATCGAATTGATAGTTTAATATTTGTCGTAATTACATATGTAATTTTAATTAATATATTATAAAGGAGGAAAAAATATGTGGTTTATAACTTTAATTGTTTTAATTTTAATATTAGGTATTATTATTTTAGTTCATGAATTTGGTCATTTTATCACGGCTAAATTAAGTGGCGTTCATATTTATGAATTTTCGATTGGAATGGGACCCATAATTCATACTCATAAAGGTAAAGATAAAATTGATTATAATATAAGAGCTTTACCTATCGGGGGCTTTGTTGCCATGGCTGGGGAAGTTTATGATGATGACGATAAAATTCCGAAAGAAAAGTTAATGTGTAATCGTCCTTGGTATCAACGTTTAATTATTTTAGTCGCTGGCGTCTTTAATAACTTTTTACTAGCTATAATTATTTTATTCTTTTTAGCTTTATTTATGGGTTCAACAACTACAAAACCCATAATCGGAGAAGTCTTAGAAAATTCCGCTGTTGCGGAAGCAGGAATCGAGAGCGGTGACCAAGTTTTAGCTATTAATGGCATTAAAACTGCTAGTTGGGATAAAATGCAAATAGCTTTATATCGGAAAAATAAAAATGAAGCTTATGAATTTGTGGTTAAGAAAACAAATGGCGAAGAAAAAACTTATAATGTTATTCCTAAAAAAATTCAAAATGAAGATGGTAGCGAAACAACTCAATTTGGGTTTGGTTTAGATACGACAGTCAAAAAAGGTTTTTTTGCTAGTGTAAGTTATGCTTTTAATAAATTTGGCAGTATTATTGATTCGATGATTTTAACCATTACCAGTTTATTTACTGGTAAAATAGGTTTAGATGCTTTATCTGGTCCAGTTGGCATTTATCAAGTAGTTGGCGAATCAGTAAGTATTGGTATCTCTCAACTAGTATATATTGTAGCTTTCTTAAGTATTAATGTTGGTTTTATAAATATCTTACCATTCCCTGCTTTTGATGGTGGTCATGTGTTATTTATGATTATTGAAAAAATTAAAGGTAGTCCTATTAATGCTAAAGTAGAAAATGCTTTCCATACTGTGGGATTTATTCTCTTAATTATTTTAATGATTTATATAACTATTCAAGATATTATTCGATTATTTTAAAAAGGATACAAATTAGTATCTTTTTTTAAATGTATTGATTTTATAAATTGGTAACAATTTTAATTAAGATTTAAAAAATTATCTTTATAAAATAAAAAAATTATTAGCAAAATTAATAAATATAGTCTCTAATTATTTAAATTGGTAATTTGTCTTTTACCTTTTAATTATGTTTTAATTTAAGAGAAAGGAGGAAAAATATGAATCAAGTAATATTAGTTGGTCGTCTTACTAGTGATCCAGAAATAACAACTACGGAAAATAATAATAAACGAAGTGCTATTACTATCGCGGTTAATAGACCTTATAAAAATAGTGAAGGCATCTATGAAACTGATTTTATTCGTTGTATTTTATGGAATAATATAGCTAGTAATACTTGTGAATATTGTAAAACTGGTGATGTTATTGGGGTTAAAGGGCGATTACAAACTAGAAGTTATGAAGAAGATAATATTAAAAAATTTATTATGGAAGTAATTGCCGAGAAAATAACTTTTTTATCATCTAATAAAAATTCGGAAAAAGAAATTAACGAATAACATATAGTTAATTAGGTGATAACATGAAAAAATTTTATAAAATACTGGGTTTATTTTCGATAACTATTTTTAGTTTTTATTATACGGAGAAAATAGCAATAATAATGCAAAATAAAAGTCCTATAATGCAAAGTATTAATGATATTGAAGCTGCTTATTTAGTCCCAGCTAAAGATGCTTTTATTGATGGTGATTATATAACACCAGGTATAAATGGGCAAGCTATTAATAAAACTAAAAGTTATGTTAATATGAAATCATTCGGGGTTTTTAATAAATATTATTTAATTTTTGATGAAATTAAACCAGATATATCTTTAGATAATAATAAAGATAAAATTATTAAACAAGGAAATAAACTAAAAAATAGTGTAGCTTTTTTATTAGAAAATAATCCCAGTATTATAAAATATTTTGAACAAAATGAAATAAAAGGGAGTATTTTAATAAATGAAAGTAGTTATTCTAGTAAGGCTTTATTAGAACAAATAAACAATGATAAAGATAAGTATAATAACCTAGAAACCCTTTTAAATAAAAATAATTTAAATACTAATATATGTTATATTAAAAGCTTATCTAAAGATTTTTGTCTTAAACAAAATAAATATTTAGTAGAAGAATCTCTTGCTTTAAATAGTAGTAATTTTATTGATATAAAAAAACAACTTACTAGTGGTAATATTATTTTAATAAAAGAAAATGCTAAATTAGAAGAAGTAGAACTTTTAATAAAAGATATTAAATTTAAAGGATTAAATATAGTACCTTTAAGTGAATTAATTACTGAGAAAAATTAAATTGATATTGTTTTAAAAATGTTTGTTTGATATACTATAGATAACAATAGGAAAGAGGATAAGAATGAAATTAGAAAGATTTAAGAAAAATAAAAGACTAAGAAATATCCTCCTAACTCTAGGGCTAATGCTTGTTCTGG
>CANPZX010000057.1 GCA_947589195.1 uncultured Bacilli bacterium
ATAGACACTTCCTTCCTTGTTTAATATTTTATCATACTCTCCATATTTTTGTGTCTATATTTCTATCCTAACACCAATTAATAAATAATAATGTCCATGCATTTTCACAAGAAGAAAAAGAAAAATTAGATAAGGAATTCAAAGAAATATTTAACAGATGGAAAAAAGAATGGGTGAATTCCAAAGCAAGTGAAAATGCAGTTTATGAAGATGAAAGAAAACTACTAACACGATTTGAAGATGAACGTGAAAGGAACGAAATTTTTTACTTTATAAATGACTTTCAAGTACCTACAACTAATTCTCAAGCTGAAGTAGATCAACGTGGTTTAAAAATAAAACAAAAGATAGGAAAATTTAGAAGTACTAAAAGTGCTGATGAATATGCTATCATACGTAGTTGTATTCTTACTTATAAAAAGCAAAATATTAATGTAATGAATGCTATACAATTAGCATTTGATAATAATCCAGTTATAGTTTAAAAAAGTGAAAATTTTTAAATTCTCACTCTTTTCTTGTGCTAGTCACAAAACTGTAACAAAAATTTAAAAATCTAAATTAATTTTATGCAAAAATATATTAACATATGATAGAATAAAAAGAGATGATAGATATGAAAAAGAAATCCAAGTTAATTATAATTATAATTGCCTTAGTATTAATCCTTGCTTTAATCGGAGTTTTAGTTGTAAAAAAGCTAAATGAAAAAACTCCCGAGCCCCCAAAACAAATAGAAGTAATTGATAATGTGAATAATTATGATTATGCTTTAGAAGATCGAGATTATGATATATATAAAGATAATTTTACAAAATTAAAAGATATTCTTAATGAAGAAGAAATTGATTATCAAAGTTATAGTGAATATATAGCTAAATTATTTTTAATAGATTTATATACAATTGAAAATAAAATATCTAAATATGATGTAGGTGGAGTAGATTTTATTTATCCGGATGATCAAGAAAAATTTAAAAATAAAGTAATAGATACATTATATAAATTAGTTATGGATAATTCAACAAGTACGAGAAAACAAGAATTACCTAAAGTAAGTAATGTAATAATTGAAAATACAAAAGAAACAACTTATGAATTAGCGAATAAAAATGTTGCTTCTTTTGAAATAACTGCATTGGTAGAATATGAAAAAGATTTGGGCTATGATAAAAATGTGAAATTAATTATAGCTATTTTAGATAAACATGCTTATGTTGTAAATTTATCTCCTATAAAAAAATAATTTTTATTAAAAAATGATTGTGAAAAAAAACGTTTTTTTGTATAATAAAAAATAGAATAGGTGGTCTGTGTATGAAGACTAGTAATAAAAGATACATTGTGAGAACATTAGTATTTGTGTTTTCTTTAATTATTTTAGGAATAAGTTTAACTTATGCTTATTTTACCTTACAAATTGAAGGTGAACCAACGGATAGTTTAATTGGAACAGCAAAATTAGAAATTGAATCTGATTTAGAAGGAGCTGAGGCAATTAATAATTTAGACTTGAATTTAATTAATGCTACAGAAAAAGCCGATAAAGCTGATAAAGTTGAATTTTATCTTAAAAATGTTTCTACTGGTGGCATTAGTGCTGAATATTTTGTTTATCTTGTTGATGTTTCTCTTACTAAAAATCTTTATAGTAAGTATTTTAAATGGGAATTAGTGAAAAAAGGAACAGATAATGAGACAGTTATTAATCAAGGAACTTTTGAAGAACAAAATATTAAACGGACTGGTACAAAGGCTGATGATGAAGATGATAGAGTATCAACCACTATTGAAAAAGTTGCTTTAAATAAAAAAAGTGAAACAGGAGAACTAGAAGGAATAATTTTAAATAATCAAGCTAAAGATGAATTAATCTTTAGAATTTGGTTAGAAAATGATGAGAATGTTGACCAAATATCTTTAACAAGTGGTAGTTTTTCGGGAAAATTATATTTTGAAGCTATACCTTATAAACCAGCAGCTTAAAAGTCTAAAAAGACTTTTTTTCTTTTCCTTAAATATATGCTATAATAAAGCCAAGTAAAAAGGAAGGGATTATTATGCCTAGTATTGCTTTAACTATTATAGTAAGCATCATCTTTTTTATCGGAATGCTTATTCCCAAAATCTTTAAAAATAAAAATAAATTAATATTATTTACTACAGCTATCACTTTTATGATTATGTTATCCTTAATTTTATTTGATTTAATCCCTGAAATAATTGAAATCTTAAATCCTTGGCATAACTTTTTAAACTTATTATTAAGTCTTATTTTTATAGCAATTGGTATTTTCTTCTTAAAACTTTTAGATTTATTTATTCCTGAACATACTCATAAACATCATGATAACGAAAAAAATCATCAAGAACATAATGACCATTTATTTCATATTGGTTTTATAACTTCCCTTCCTTTAATTTTACATAATCTTTTAGAAGGAATGTCCATTTATATCACCGCTTTAAATAACTATAAACTAGGTTTAGCCATGGCTATTTCAGTTGGTATTCATAACTTACCTTTAGGTATGGAAGTCGCGGCAAGTTTAGAGGCTAGTCAAAATAAAAGTTTAAAAAAAATAATTATTACTAGCTTCCTACTTTTATCAGGAGTAATCGGGGCTTGTTTTCTTTATATATTTAATTTAGATTTAAGTGGAATAATTGAAGGAATACTATTATCCTTAACTCTTGGAATGTTGATATATCTTGCTATTTTTGAATTATTCGGAGAAGTTAAACAAAATATTAAAACTAAAGAAACCGGGTTTGGTTTAATTATTGGTTTAATTTTAATAATCATTTTATTTATAATATAAGGAAGGTAATAAACATGGTAAAAGTTGGTTTAGCTTTACAAGGCGGCGGGACCAGGGGTGCTTATCAAGCCGGAGCCTATATGGCTTTAAAAAAATGTCATATTAAAATAAATGCCGTTGCTGGTACTTCTATCGGAGCTATTAATGGTTTATTTATCGCGGCTCATAAAGAAAAAGAATTATTAAATTTTTGGCAAACCGTTAATGTTGGAAAACTTTTAAACTTTGATGATAATTATTTAGAAGATAAAAAAAATTCTCAATTTGATTTAAAACATACTTTAAAAAATTATGGAAAGATTATTAAAAATCGGGGTTTAGAAACTACAGGAATTAAAGATTTACTAAAAAGTGTTTCTTATCACGATTTAAGAAAAAGTAAAATAGAATATGGCTTATTAACAATTAAATTAGACCATCTTCATCCTAAACCAATTTATATTTATAAAGAGGATATACCGGAAAAATATCTATATGACTATGTTTTTGCTAGTTGTTATTTACCAATGTTTAAAATGGAAAAGAAAATCGATAATCATTACTATTTAGATGGGGGATTTTATGATAATACCCCGATTAACATGTTAATTGACAAAAAAATCCGTAAAATATATGTCATTGAATTAAAGCCCTTTATTAACATTAATCGTAAAATAAAAAAACAAGCCGAAATTATTAGAATTACTCCATCTAAAAGTTTAGGAGGAGTTATTACTTTAGATAATCATAAATTAAATGAATATATCAAATTAGGATATTATGATACTTTAAAAAAAGTAAAAAATTTAGATGGCTATCATTATTGCTTTAAAAGAAGAAGTGAATTATATTATCATTTTATAATGCGTAAAGTGAATTCAAAAGACTTAAATTATTTAAAAGGATTTTTTCATGTTAAAACAGAAAAAGAAGCTCTTTTAAAAGGCTTAGAGTATTTAATGAAATATAAATGTTTTACTTATTATACAGTATATGACCCATTAAAAGTGATTAACAGTTTGAAAAAATCCGCTTATAAAAAGCATTTTATTTATGAAATTATTCGCCAAATTAAATTTTTGTGATATATTATTAAAAGAAAAGTGAGTGATTTAAATGGGAAGATTTCCAAATATTGCCGCGAGTAAAGCGAAAACAGGCGCGGCCAAAGCTAAATTATATTCCAGTTATGGAAAAGAAATTTATCAAGCAGCCAAGAATGGGGGAACCGACCCGAATGGCAATTTAACTTTAAGAAGACTAATCGAAAAAGCGAAAAAAGATCAAGTGACAAGTGATGTTATAAATCGAGCTATCGAAAAAGCTAAAGGTGCTAATGGCGATGACTATGAAACTATTTATTATGAAGGATTTGGACCTGGAGCTTCCACATTAATTATAAAAACTATGACCGACAATGTAAATCGCACGGTCGCAGATGTTCGGGCAGCCTTTAACAAAGTTCATAAAAGTTTAGGCGTTTCAAATTCTGTTTCTTATAATTATGATTATCTAACTATCGTAAGTTTTAAATATGATAATGAAGAAGAGGTTTTTAATACTTTAATTGAAAATGAACTAGATATTACTGACTTTGAAAGTGAAAATGGTATAATTACCATTAGCATCAATCCTAATTTACAACATAAATTAAAAGATGCCTTAGAAAAATTAATCCCTAATATTGATTATATTTATGATGAAACCGGTTATTATGCTAAAGATAAAATTACTTTAACGGGAGAAGAATTAAGCGATTTTGAAAAACTTTTAAGAATCTTAGATGAAGTTGAAGATATTACCAATATTTATCATAATGTTAATCTTGATTAAGTTATTGCCCAATAACTTTTTTTCATCTACTATAGAAAAAGTCAAAAATATTTGCTATAATTAAGAAACATAAAGGAGTGATTAAAAATGTCTTTACAAACTATGTGGACATTGCTAACCAAAATAATAGATATCTGTGTTGTTTGGCTATTATTTTATTATATTTTAAAGAATATTAAAAATAATGTTAAGATGATTCTAATTGTTAAAGGAGTTATTTTAATTTTAATAATTGAATTAATTAGTAAATTATTTAATTTATATACCGTGGGCGTAATTTTAGAATATATATTTGAATGGGGACCTTTGGCCATCATTATAATTTTTCAACCTGAGATTCGGGGAGTCTTAGAAAGCATTGGTCGAACTCAATTATTAGGAAGACATAAAATCCTTACAGTTGATGAAAGAGAAAAAGTTGTCTGTGAAATTATGGAAGCTGTTGAATATCTAAAGAAAAATAGAATCGGGGCATTAATAGTTATTGAAAGAGATATTTCTTTACAAGAATATATTGAACCAGCAACTAAGTTATATGCGGATGTGTCAAGTGAATTATTAAGTAATATTTTCTATCCTAATTCGCCTTTACATGATGGCGGAGTAATTATTCAAGGCGATAAAATAACTTGTGCTGGTAGTGTATTTAAAACCAGTATGGACCCTAATTTAAGTAAAAAGTTAGGTACTAGACATCGCGCGGCTTTAGGTATTGCTGAAGAAAGTGATGCTATTGCTCTAGTCGTATCTGAAGAAAATGGTCGCATTAGTATAGCTTGTAATGGTGACATTGAATATAACTTATCAACTGATGAATTTAGAATGCGTTTAATTGAAGAATTAAAACCAAAAGTTGAAGTCTTCTATGAAGCCGACAAAGAGGAAAGTGAGGATGATTTAGATGACTAAAAAGGTTAAAAAAACTAAGTTAAAAACGCCAAAAATTGGTAAATTCTTTAAAAAGATTTATGATACCTTAGATAAAATTATTATTACCCCGATAAGTCGTTTAATTTTTCTTATTTCCGATAAATTAAAGAATAATCCCAGTACAATCGAAAGAATACTAAATAGACCGCACGTTTTACTTTACTTATCTTTAGTTTTTGCCATATGTATGTTTTTCTTAATTGATAAAGAAGTTATAAATTTAGTTAATAATGAAGCTGAAATAATAGCTAACCAACCAGTTAAAGTCCTTTATAATAGCGAAGCTTATGTTGTTGAAGGTTTAGTAGATACTGTCGATATTATCTTAACTGGTAATAAAAGTGCTATTTATTTAGCAAAACAACTAGGAGGACATGAAGTAGTACTTGATTTAACCGATTATAAACCTAGTGATACCCCCTATCGGGTTAAACTTACCTACAATCAAAGTGTGGATTCAATAGATTATAAACTAGATCCAACATATGTGACAGTCACCATTAAAAACAAAGTAAGTAAATTAGCAACAATTTCAACAGAACTATTAAATGAAACTAAACTTGATTCTAAATTAAGTGTTGAAAATGTTGAGTTATCCCGAAATGAAGTAGTAGTAAAAGGCAGCGAAGAAGCTTTAAATAAAATAGCTACGGTAAAAGCATTAATTGATTTAAGTAGCGAAGAATATAAAGATGCCGGAATTTATGAAACCGATAATATTCCTTTAGTGGCTTATGATGAAAAAGGTAATTTATTAAATAATATTGAAATTGTTCCCGCGACAGTTTCAGCAACAATTACTTTAGATACTTATAAAAAGACTGTTCCAATTAGAGTGACGACTACCGGAAATTTAGTGACAGGTAAAGCTATCTCGGCGGTAAGTATCAATGGGGCTAGTAGTTATACTGTCGATATATATGGCGAAAAAGAAGTTATCGATAAAATTGAAAGTGTACCAGTGACAATTGATTTAAGTATTTATAAAGGTAGTGCTTCAACTCAAGAATATAATGTGACGATAGTTAAACCAAATGGTGTTCGTTATATTAGTAAAACTAGTGCCAAAATTGTCATAAGTTTAGGCGAAGAAAAACAAAAAACCATTACGGTTAAATCAATTGAACCAAAGAATTTAGCTGATCATTTAAATGTTAACTTTACTAGTGATTCTGGTGAAATATCTGTTCAAGTAAAAGGTGTTCAATCAGTTATTGATACCATTACCGAAAATAATATCTCTGCTTATATTGACTTAGCGGGTTATAATACCGCGGGAGATTATGAAGCTGATGTTAAAATCGAAAGTAATGACCCAAGAATAACCTTTGTCGTAAGTAATAAAGCTAAAATAAAAATAGTTGAAAAATAGTCAACTATTTTTTTTAACAAAAAAAGAAGTATTCCTTCCTATTTTGGGTCTTTTTCCATGTGGGTAAATAAAAGACAAATATTTACTAAACCACATAAACCAACTATTGCATAAATTATTCTTACAAGCATGTCAGCATCCTTAAATAAAGCTGTCACTAAATTAAAATCGAAAAATCCGATTAATCCCCAGTTAAGAGCTCCAATTAAGGTAAATACTAAACATATTTTTTGAATAGTTTCCATTTCATCACTCACCTTTACTAATATGATGGACTAAAATCTAAAACTTATACATGAATATTTTAAAAAGTTAACAATATTATTTAACTAGAAAAGGAAAGTGGTTAAGTGAAAAAAATAGGTATAATTGCCTTGATGGTAGTATTATTTGCTAGTGGTTGTGGGAAAGTCGATGTTTCAAAAGTAAAAGAAGACTTCGAATCCCAAGTTGCTAAAACTAAATCATATTTATTAAAAGGAAATATGGAAATAATTAACAATGAAGATACATATGTCTACTCCATCGAAGCCTCATTTTTAAAAGATGATTTTTATAAAGTAAAACTAGTTAATCAAACTAATAATCATGAACAAATTATTTTAAAAAATAAAGAGGGAGTTTATGTAATTACCCCAAGTCTTAATAAAAGTTTTAAATTTCAAAGTGAATGGCCAAATAATTCTAGTCAATCTTATCTTTTAGGGTCTTTACTAAGTGATGTTAAAAATGATAGTAATGGTACTTTAGAAGAAACAGATAAAAACTATATTTTAAAAGCTGGAGTTAATTATCCCAATAATAGTGAATTAGCTTATGAAAAAATTTATTTTGATAAAAGTATGAATTTAGAAAGAGTCGAAGTATTTAGTCAAGATGACACTTTAAAAATTAAAGTGACAGTTAAATCTTTAGATTTAAAAGCTAATTTATCGGAAAATGATTTTGCTTTAGAAGAACTTATTGACCAAGATTGTTGTAGTACTAATACTTGTGAAGATAAGAATGCTTGTGATAAAGAAAATAATCCTGATAATAAAGAAACAACAGATAAAACAACAAAGAAAACTAGTATTGTCGATCAAATAATTTATCCGTTATATATTCCTAGTGAAACTTATTTAACTAGTAAAGATGTGGTAGAAACAACTGATGGCGATCGAGTAATTTTAACTTATTCCGGTAATAAAAGTTTTGTTTTAGTTGAAGAACCAGCTAGTTTAAGTCCTGAATTTGAAGTAATACCCGTTTATGGCGACCCAACTATGTTAAATGATACAGTTGCCGCCTTACAATCTAATTCAGTCTACTGGACGAGTAATAATATTGAGTATTATTTAGCTGGAGATAATTTATCTAGTGAAGAATTATTGTCCATTGCAACTTCCCTAACAAATATAGATATAGTGACAAGTGCGGAAGCTGAAAAATAGCTTATATAAAAATTTAGAATTTAGGTTCTAAATTTTTTTAAGTTAAAAGATAATAAGAAAATATATTGTATAATTTTTTTTTCTGTTTTTAATTTACTAAATTAAATAAAATAATTAATTGTCTATATACCCTCTCTAGTTGTCTACTTTAAGTTTACCACCGCAGATATAGATAAGAATGGAGAAGATAAAAATGGAAAAAATAGCAAATGGGGGGGGGGTTATTTAAGAGTAAGAAAGTAAAACTTACATCTTTAATAATTCTCCTAATAAC
>CANPZX010000058.1 GCA_947589195.1 uncultured Bacilli bacterium
TTAAATATGAGGAATATTAAGAAAATGGAAGAAGAATTCGGTGAGGAGGAAATGTATGTGTCAGCGATAAGAAAAGTAAAAGATTTATCACTTAATCCGGAATTTGTAGGATATTATGATAGAGAGGAAGCAATAAAATGGGATATGGCCGCGATGAAGCAAACTGGAATTGATGAAGGTAAAGCTCTTGGCGAAGAAATCGGTAAAGCTCTTGGCAAAGAAATTGGCAAAGCTCTTGGTGAAAAAGAAAAAGAAAACCAAATGGTTCGAAATATGTTAAATAAAAATATGTCATTAGAAGATATAGCTGAAATAGCTAACTTAAATGTTGAAGAAATAAATCAAATCAAAAAAGAATTAGAAAACGAAAACTAATTCTTTTTTCTTTATATGCAAATTTTTAGTTCAAATTTGTTAATATTAGTGATACTATAAAAATATAGTAAAACCTATATGTTAATGGTAGTAAAAAAATTTTTTAAAAATGGTGGTGAAAAGAAGTATATGTCAGCGATAAGAAAAGTAAAAGATTTATCACTTAATCCGGAATTTGTAGGATATTATGATAGAGAGGAAGCAATAAAATGGGATATGGCCGCGATGAAGCAAACTGGAATTGATGAAGGCAAAGCTCTTGGCGAAGAAATTGGCAAAGCTCTTGGGGAAAAGATTGGAATTAATAAAGCCAAAATAGAAATGGTTGAAAATATGTTAAAAGATAATGCACCACTTGAAATAATAGCCAAATATACTGACTTAAAACTTAAAGAAATCAAGAAAATACAAAAAGAATTAGAAAACTAATTCTTTTTGTATTTATTAATCTAAAGCTTCATAAAATAACTTAGCTATATTTTGATATTCTATCGTATTAGGCATAACTTTACTAATTGCATCTTCTCCATCAATAATTACTATTTTTCCAATAATATGATTATTTAAAAAATTTTCTTCATTATCAACTTCTTCTAATAAAACATATCTTTTATCTTCATATGGTAACATTTTAACTATTACATAATCATGCTTATTTAAAGTAATTATATCTAATTCATTCATCTTTTAATACCCTCTTCATCTAAAAACTTTAATAATTCTTGTTTTTTTAAAGCTAATTCAGTTGTTAAATCTTCAATTTGATTTAAATCTTTCTCTATATTAGATGCCTTAATCTTTTTAATATCTAAAATATTAGCTTGAATAAATGGTAATATTTTATTTAAACTTCCTAATAACTTATCAATATTCTTACTTGGTTTAACATTTTCTAGTTTTTCTGATTGATTAGCATTTAAATCTAAAAACTCTAAACCTTCCTTTATAGTAGGTTCACTATAATTAGTTATTCGATCTAAAGTTGTTAAATTAACTCTTTTTTCTTCTGAACTTAACTTTTTAGAATGTAAGAAATTATTAATATTTAAAAGTATTCTTTTATAAAAAGAGCGATCTATTTCTTTACAAGCCAATATATTATCTAATTTACTTTCTTTTTCTAACATTTTTCGTTCATAATATTCACAAAATACATCAGTTAAAATATCCATTTCTTTAGTTAAAGAACTATTAGTTAGACAAGTTTTTAAGAAGTTTAAACGATTTCTTAATTCTTCTAAAACATTATCTTTGGTTAATCTTTCTTCTAAACTTATTCTTTTACTATATAAATCTTTAAATTTAGCTTCATTACTCTTATTTACGTAATAAATATTATAATTATCTTTATATACTATAGTATCTTTTCTTGAACTTTCTTTCCCACTTTTAGAAATAAATATTCGCAGTAAAGATTTTAAAACTTCAATTAACATATTAGTTGCGTTATCAATCGTTAAATTACGATAATCTATTTTTTCTAAATCTTGTTCTTCTATTTTTTTTATTTCATAACCAATTGGTTTTGTTAAAGCTTTACTATTATCTATAACAAATACCATATCCATTTTTTCAATATGTTCAGTAGTTATTTTTAATTTTAATTGTAAATCTAAAAATAAAGCTTTATATTGGCGAGGAATTTGATAAGTTTTACCAGCAACTTCTACTTTAGTAAGATATTTACTTTGAGCATGAATTATTTCATCAATAACTTTTTCTACATAAATCTTTTTGGAAACTAAATCTTGGGATAAATAAAACATTAAATCAAATTTTATGGGTTTTTCTTTAGAATATTCATCTAATGGGGAAAGTAAAGTATAATTTATTCTGTTATAACCATCTACTAATTCCATTTGTTTTAATAATAAATTTTCATAGGTATGAGCTATTGAAGAAGGAACCATAATTGTTTGCCCATAATTATTTACAAACTTTTCCCAAGTAGTTAAATCATCATCATTACTCTTTTTAGGAACATTTTCTTCAATATGACTTATTTTTTTCGAAATATAATTATAAGAACATAATGTTTTGATATCTTCAAATAAATTTTTAACTATATTATCAGTTATTTCATAACCTTTCTTTTCATATATATTTATTTCTGATTCCATATAATAAAGTAAACTATTTAAATAATCATCTTCATCTTTTAAACTATTGTTTAATGATACTTTTTCCGAATAAGAAACATCATTAGTTAGTTTTTCTCTAATAGTTTTTAATTTTTTTAATTCATTATATAATTTTTGCCAATCTTCCAAAGTTTCAACATTTATTTGATTATTAGTTAAATCATATTCATGTTGATTTAAATAGTTACGATATGTTTTAGCTTCTTTTATTAACATTTTAATCATCCCTTTATTATATCTTTATTATATCTAAGGATAAGAAAAACTGCAATAATTAAAAAAAAGAAGCTCTTCTTCTTTATTTTATTTCTTCAATGGTTACCATAAAGTTGCCATTAGGACTTTTAACTTCCACCATTTCTCCTTTTTTATGGCCAAGTATCGCATTTCCAATGGGACTTTCATTCGATATTTTATTTTCAAAAGGATCAGCTTCTAGGGAACCAACAATTTTATATTCTTCTATTTCATCATCATCGTATTTAATACTTACTGTATTTCCCACATTAACTACTTCTTTTTTAGAAGCATCCGCTATTATTGCATGTTCTAATTTATATTCTAATTCTTTAATCCGGCTTTCAACTTGAGCTTGTTCATTTCGAGCAGCATCATAGTCAGAATTTTCCGATAAATCACCTAAAGCTCTAGCTTCCTTTAATGATTTAATTACTTCCGGACGACGAACTTCTTTTAACTCTTTTAATTCGGTTTCTAATTCTAAATACCCTTCAGCAGTTAGAATAATACCTTCTTGTTTTTCTTTTTGTTTCATTTCTCCACCTTCTTAAAATTCAGTAATAAGAATACTATAAAAATAATTGTTTGTCAAATACTTTTATACGCATTAAATCATCCTTATGTAAAGTTATCATAACGGGTATTTTAACAATCATTCCCGGATGATTAGCAACAGTTATTAAATTATTATTTTCATCATACATTTTAGTTATTTCTAAACTATATTCGTTTATATCAGGGCCAAAAAATTCGACTATATCACCCACTTTAAAATAATTTCTTTCTTCTAATATTACCATTTTATTTTTTTCATCATAATCTAGAACTAATCCTAAAAAATCTTGATTAGATGTTTCTTCATCTGTAAAGTATTGATCTTCAAAAGTTGGTAATTTTTGAAAAAATTGGGGACTTGAGGAGCGATTCGCACATCTATTTAAAATGGCTAGAGCATAACTTTCATCTTGCTTCGTTAAAGTCCCAGCGATTGTTTTATCGATTAATCTTCGATAGGTTAAAATAACTGTGGCAATATAATAGATTCCCCGCATTCTTCCTTCGATTTTAAAAGAATTAATGCCTACATCTATCATTTCCCTGATATATTCTATTAAATTTAAATCTTTTGGTGCCATCGTAAATGAATTATTATCTTTATCTTGCAGTTCCCACCGGCATATTTGGGCACATCCTCCCCGATTACTATCCCGATTGGTACAATAATTGGAAAGTACACATCGCCCCGAAAAACTCGTACACATCGCCCCATGAGCAAAAGCTTCTAACTCTAAATTAGTATTAGTTTTAATATCTATAATATCTTCCTTATTAGCTTCTCTTGCTAAAACTATCCTTGTTACCCCTAAATCTTTATAAAATAAAGCCGCTTCTTTATTTAAGATACTAGCTTGCGTTGAAACATGAACTTCATAATGTAATTTAAGTTCTTTAACTCTTTTTATAACTAATATATCACTAGCAATAATGGCATCAATCCCTATTTTATCTAAACTAATTAAATAATCATCTAATTTTTCTAATTCTTTTTGATGAAAAATAATATTAACTGTTACATATATTTTCTTTTTTAATTTCTTAGCTATTTTTAAAGCTTCTTTAATTTCTTCTAAAGTAAAATTATTAGCATTAGCTCTTAAACCAAAATCTTTACCTGCTAGATAAACAGCATCAGCTCCATAATGAAAAGCAAATTTTAATTTTTCTAAATCTCCCGCTGGAGCAAGTAATTCTACTTTCACAAATTATTCCCCCTTTAATTTATAAATAGTTTCTTTATTTAAAAACCCTTCACTAGTTATTAAAGATACTTCTTTACCTTTAATAATATCCAAAATAGTATTATTATCTAGGTTATAAGGATTAATATAATAATATAAAATATTATGAAACTTATATTTTCGATAATCTAAAAAGTTATGATTATAAAAAACACTCCCATATTCATTTTCGAAAACTAAAAATTTTTCTTTAGATATTGGTTCTAATAATTCTATTTCTTTTTTTATTGGTAAATTATAATATGTTTGATAATTAGTTAGTAAATATCTTCTGGAATACATTACTTCTGGTAATATAAAGTATGGTAAAACTAAAGGTTTTATGGCTTTATCTAAAATTAAATTAATTTCTGGTAAAGTAATATCTGTACTTATTAATAAACTATCACAATATTCTAAATAATAATTAATTGTTTGATAATTAGTGGTATTATGGCTACCAAAATAAATAAGTTCTAAATGGGGTTTATGTTTTTTTACTAAATTAATTACGCCTAAATCGGTAAAACATATGCCTTTTATTAAAGATAAATCACTATTTAATAATTCTTCTAATATCTTTAAAGCTTGTCTATCTAAAATTCGATTTATTAATAAATAAGCATCTCTATTTTTTATTTCGGTAATAGTATAAGTTTTATTTACTCCTACACATAGGTCTTTAATGGGAAAAAGAAAGTTAAGGTTCTTAACTTTCAATTCTAAAACATGGGGATTACTTACCATTATTAAATATTTATTTATCACTTTTTCTTCTACTGACACTTAACCCATCTCCTACATCGATAAATTCGGTATCAAATTCTTCATTATTTTTTAAAAAATCAATATATTTTTCAATTCGATCAATTAAACCTCTTAAATTTTTACTTTCAATCATATCTTTTTTGCCAACATAGCCATGAAATTTTAAGTTATCAGTGATAATTACGCCTCCTGGAGCTAAGAAATATTTAAATTTTTCAAAGAATTTGGTATATTGTCCTTTCGCCGCATCAATAAATATTAAGTCATAAGATACATTAGTTAAATTGACTTCTAACGCATCTTGATAGACCACATTTACTTCTTTATCAAAACCACATTTTTTAACATTTTTTAAACATTCCATGTATCTTGCTTCATCCCGTTCAATCGTGGTTACTTTTACTTCTTTACTAGAGGAAGCCATTAAAATTGCGGAATAACCAATGGCACTTCCTATTTCTAAGATATTTTTAACATTATGGCTTTTTATATATTTCATAATATAAGCAATAGACTCTTTTTCAATAATTGGCACATTTTTTTCTTTGGCATAAGCTTCCATTTCGAGGATTGTTTCTTTCATTTCTTTTCACACCTTTAATTTAAATTACATATTTGTCTTAATTCATAAGATTTATTGGTAAATTCACTAGCTGTAGTTTGGAAAAATACTTCTCCGGTACAGACATTAGCAACAAACCAAGCATAATTGGTAGCACTCGGATTTATGGCAGCTGTAATACTTTCTAGGGTGGGATTACAAATTGGTCCCACGGGTAATTTATTATTCATGGCGCCACTTTGATCGCGGGTATTATATAAACTTCTCGTGTTTATATCTTTCATGGTTAATGTATCTGTCATTTTCTTTTGGACAGCATAATAAGTTGTAACATCCATTCCTAGTGGTCCAAACCAACTATTAGATAACCGATAATCAATTACTTGACTTACCATTTCGCGATCACTCTTAGTTTTAGCTTCTAATTCAATAATTGAAGCTTTAGTCATAATCTCATGAATACTATACTTACTATTTGTAATTTCATTTTCTATACTATTTAATTTCACTTTCGTATTATCTAACATCTTTTTTATAATATCGGAAACACTTGCTGTTTCTAAATAGGTATAAGTATCAGGATATAGATAACCTTCCAGTGCATAATAAATATTATCATTTATTATATCATTTGTCAAAAAAGGATAGTTTTCTTGTAAACTTTGGGCAAATGATTGATCTTCAAATACTGCTTTTATCTCACTTTCGGGATAGCCAAATGTTTTATTGATTATTTTAATTAAATCATTAACATTTTGTCCTCCTGTTAAAGTTAAATTAACGGTATCTAATTTAACATCCCCTTTATGAAATTTAGCTAAAATATCTTTTAAATTCATATTTTTATTTAAAAGATAGGTCCCAGCTTGAATATTTAAATCTTTATGAAAGAACACATATATTAAGGTGGTTTTTTCATTGCGAATTAATCCCGCTTCTTTTAAATTTTTAATAACTGTTTGTTTGCCTGTTCCTGCCTCAATATCAAAAATTACTTCTTCGCTTTCTTTACTAGGAGAAGTTAAACTATAGTTAAAATAAACTACGCCCCCGATTATTCCTAAGATAAAGATTATTAAAAAAGCAATTAAAACTATTTTCCCTTTATTTTTCATTACTATTTTCCTCTAATTTACTTAAGATAGTTTCTATAGTATTCCATTCTGTTTCTGTTTCTATTGGATATAAAGTTTTATCTTTCCCACTTTTATCATAAACATTAGCATATACTTGTTCTAAACCATCTATTTTAGTATGATCGGTATAAACCACATAACTTTTTTTCGTTTCATCAGAATCAAAAGTAAATAATACTTCAAATTCTGTTGTTTTTCCTTTATCATCTTTAGCTGTAAACACACTATTTTTATTATTCATCTATTTTCCTACCTTCTTCTTTTAAATATGTATCTAAAATTATGGCCGCGGCATAACTATCAATTACTTTTTTTCTTTTTTTTCGAGACATATCCATATCTATTAAGTTTTTTAATGCTTCTACTGTCGATAATCTTTCATCAACTAATATTAAAGGTATTGTTATATTTTGTAAAATTAATTTTTTAAATTCTTCGGTTCTTTTTACCGCATCTCCTAAAGTATTATTCATATTTTTAGGATAACCCAAAATTATTTTTTGAATTTCTTTTTCTTTTATTAATTTTTCTAAATAAGTAATTAATTCTTCATAATTTTCATAAAATTTTGTTTCATACGGACTAGCAATTAATCCGGTTTTATCACTTATAGCAACACCTAAAGTTTTTGTTCCTAAATCTAAACCTAAATATCTCATTTTAAATATTGCTCCAGTAAGAAAGCCACAATAAATTCTCGTTCAATTTCTTGAATTTTTTTTCGGGAATTTTTATAACTTGATATATAAGATATTTCTCCTGTAGTTAAATAACCCACTAATTGATTTATGGGATCATATCCTTTTTCTTTTAGAGCCATATATACATCTTTTATAATTATTTCAATTTGTGCTTCTCTAAACATTGAAATATCAAAAAGAGTTGTTTTATCTAACACATTACCACCTCTAAACTATTATCATTTTAACAAAATATTTATAATATTACAACCACGTAAAAAAGAAGAGATGTCTCTTCTTTTTTAGAAAGCAAGGACAAGGCGGAACCCAATGTAGCTATACGCAGCGCCGCCGCCGTTCCTATGGAAGGAGAACAGACCAGCTTCCGTACCGACGCCGTGAGAGCCTCCACGACCCACCCAGGGACCGCTCGTGAACACAGGATAGCCATCGTCGCCATACCAACTACTTATGTATCTAGTTTGAGCGACCGCACTAGTTGATGAGCCCTT
>CANPZX010000059.1 GCA_947589195.1 uncultured Bacilli bacterium
CCCGTTCCATCTTTATAATCTTCGAAACGTGATTTTTCTGATAAAACAAGGAATTTTTTTACATAAAAATTATCACTACGAACAACAGATTCTTTTCGCTCGTCATCGTACCCAGCAAAGAGAATTTCATTATCATTTTGATTATATATACCAAAACCTTTCTCATTAATATTGGATTTAGTTTCTGCACCAGTTTTCTCGTAATGCATACCGTTTTCGTCAAAAGTACCACTTGTTGTCTTTACAACCCGAGTTACAATTTCTTCTCCATTTTCATTTGTATAAGTACCTTCTAAAATGCTATTAACTTCTGTTTTTGAATAAGTGCTTGTTTGAAGTTGAGTTACGTTTTCTTGTAAAGTTACAACATTAGAATTTAAGGCGTAGTTATCAAACTTTTTTGTTAATTCTTGATAGTTATTGCTTACCGTTGTATCAATTGCTTGAACCTGACTTATGATGGATTGTACTGAAACATTATTTCCTTCAATGTCAAAAATAAGTCCGTTATTATCTATTTTAAAAATAAGTTTTCCAAGAGGATCATATACTTCAATAATTCCGTTTTTATTATCTTCCCCACCTAATTTTAAAGTGCCGCCTTTAATAATATCTGCTACAAAATTGATGACTTTAATTTCTTCCATATTCATTGTTCCGTCTATTTGCCATGCGGAATTAAATGTTCCATCAATTCCATTTGAAGAAAATCCAATTCCTCCTGAATTTATCATAATGACATTTTTAGCGGATTCTTTTGGTAATTTATCAACAATTAAAATCTTATCTCCATCATAAATCACATATGAATTTCCTAAAGTATTCCAAAGTTCTGCCGTAGCCCTTTTAAGCTCATCCTCTAATAAAGCTTTGGTTTCACTGCTAACATTTTTTGCCTCATCTGTTGCCTTTTTAACTGCGGAAGCTGTTACATCTTTTATAAGATTTTTCAGATTATTCTTAAAGTTTCCAAATTCAATTTTTGTATATCTTTCTAAAATACAGTCATATTCAATAGCAATAACATTTGTTGTTAAATTAATATTGCATTTTGGATGCTTAACATAAATAGTATCTCCAATATCTGAAACATCTTTAAGATAGGCATCTACTGAATAATTAACCTTAGGTAACTTATTCTCTTCAAGATAAGCTAAAGCTTTATTTCTTAAATCTTCAATTAAAGCATTTTCATATCTTTGAGTGTCTAATTCCCCGTTTTCATCAGTAAAATCTTCTTCTAAAATGTCATCTTGTTCAAATGTTACTATTTTTGAATAAGGAATATCATATAATTTTTCTGAAACTTCAAGATAAGTTTCTGGAAGTAATAATCCATCTTTTCCTACTGGCAAAATTTTTGTTATAACATTATCCCAGTTTTCTGATGATTTTATTTTTTTAATATTTTTCCCATAAGCAATAACTACTCCTCTATCTTTACCGATAGAATCCCGAATTTCAATATTAAAATTATCTCTATATAAATGACCTCCCCATCGGTCAATTACATCATTTATTGCCTCTTCTAAAGTTTTTCTAACACATCGATAGGAATTATTTTTTGTAATATCTGATAAAACTGTAAAAGGAGATTTTATATCTGTTGCATTATTCAAATGATCCAATGCTCCATTACAATTTTTATCAACTACATAACTATCTTTAATAAGATAATTTTTGCTATCAAAATATAAATGATAACCTTTAGCAATTATTTTATTATTTTCAATTGATGGATTCGTAAGTCTAAATCCTTGATTCCCCCAGGGAGTTTTTGCTCTTATTATCATACCTTCTTGATAAAAATCTAAATTTTCAAGAACATCTTTTAAATCTATATAATAATCTCCATTATCTTCTTTTCTAATAGTAGCTTTTAAAGGGTGCAATATTTTTAATCCGTTATTTTCAAACAATTTTTCCGTTGATGGATAAACACAAATCACTATAACCACCTACTTTTAGGATAAATTTCAATTTTAGTTAAATTTCCACTCCAGGAAATAGTATTTTCTCCTGGATTTAATTTAGGAAATTCGCCAGTCATATTACTATTTTTTAAAAAATTCTCTTTATAAGCTTCTTCATTTTCGGAATCAATAGTTACATACTCTTCATCAATATTAATTTTGAATATTTCTAATCCATTTACATAAATATCAACAATTCCTGTACCATATAAAATTAATGTAGGTTTAGAAGTTTCCAAACCCACATTATTTACTTTTATATTTTCTTCTTCATTTATTTCCAAAGTAATTGGTTTTTCATTATTTTGATATTTAAAAGGTTGAACATGGAATTTAACTGTTGCTGTTTTAAAACGAACTAATCTTTCATAATCTACATCATCAATTATTGAAGCTTTATAGACTTTATCCGGTTCATTTGACATTATTAAATCTCCTGAACCGTTAAAATAGCTAATTATTTCATCAATAATAAAATTACGAGTAAGACCTATTTTAATTTTTTTATCATAAGCATCATATCCAAGTTCTTCGATAATATCTCCATCTTTACCGTCTATTTCTGTAACTGAAGTTCTCATTTTAGGTTTTGTAATTGGTGGTAATTCTGAAATTAATAATCCTGGTATAGTATTACTATCTATACCTTTCCAATTAATTGCTGGCATTATGAATACACCACTCTTTCGACATTATTAATAACAAGTTCTCCAATTTTATCTCCATCAACTTTAAAAGCCATACCTTCCAAAGCTTGTTGGAAAGAACTAACCAATGAAGAATTGTCAGTATAATTACTTAAGCCTAAATTAGATGAAAAATCTCCTAAGTTTTTATTAGCATTAATATTTGTAGAAATATCAAAATCCGTAGGCATTGAATTTTTAATTGTATTATTTACGTCTGTCATTTCTTCTTCAAAGCCTTCTCCAATACCTTTTGCTAAGTTAACACCAACTTGATCTTTCATAACTTTTGAAGGTGAAGATATTCCAAATAATTTTTTAATAAATTTTAAAACATCTCCTACCCAGCCTTTAATTTTATTTTTAATCCATTCAAAAGAACTACTTATTCCATTCCAAATACCTTCGACTAAATTTTTTCCAACTTCAGGAATACTAGCTATTCCAGAAACAATACCATCTTTTATTTTTAAAACAATATTTAAACCAGATTCTACAAAACTACCAACAAAATTTAATAAACCTTTAATTAAAGAACCTACTAATTCAGGTATTTTTGATACTAATTGAGGTATAGCCTTTATTAGACCTTCAGCAAGACTAACAATTAATTGCATTCCCATTTCTAGTAATTTTGGTAAATTACCAGTAATTGCTAGAATTAATTTATCAATTATTTCAGGAATTTTATCTATTAAATCAGGTAAGGCTTTAATAAGCCCATCAGCTAATCCTAAAATCAATTGAATACCGGCATCAATTAATAAATCGATATTATCTAAAAGAGTATCAACCATTGTCATGACCGCATTAATCATTTCTGGAATTAAAGAAGGTATTTGATTAGCTATTCCTTGGACTAGTGTTGTTAATAATTGAATCCCTGTTTGAAGTATTTGAGGTAAATTTTGGATGATAGCATTAATTAAAGTAGAAACTATTTGTAAAACAGTATTTGTGATAGACGATATATTTTGTGTAATACCACTTATCAAAGAATTTAATATATCTGTTCCAGCCTCTAAAAATTCAGGTAATTTATCAGATATTTGATCTAATAGTTCTGGTAAAGCCTCCATTATACTTTCAATAGTTTGTTCAATGGCTGGAATGATATTTTCAGAAGCTGTAATTACAGATTCAACAACATTATCAATTAATTCTTGCAAATCAGCATCTCCATTTGCAAGACCTGATACAAAGTTTGTAATCGAAGATTTCATTGCACTTACCGAACCTGATATTGTTTTACTTGCCTCTTTGGCGGTTGTTCCTGTTATTCCAAGTTCTGTTTGTACTACATGAATAGCTGAATAAACATCATTTAAATTAGATATGTCATATTTTTGACCTGATAATTTTTCGGCATCAGATAGTAATCTTTCCATCTCTGTTTTAGTACCTCCATATCCAAGTTTTAAATTATCGAGCATTGTATAATTTTGCTTTGCAAAACCTTGATATGCACTTTGAATCATCGAAATATCAGTACCCATTTTATTAGCATTATCTGCCATATCTGTAATAGCTTGTTTTGAGGCAGTAGCCGCAGCTACGGTATCTCCATCAAGAGATGAGATTAAGCTTGCACTAAATGAAGTAACAGTTTCCATATATTCATTTGCACTCATTCCGGCATCTTTATAAGCATTATTGGCATCTTTAAAAACTTGTTGTTGTGCAGATAGTAAATTGTTATATTCTTCTTGAACTTCATCAACAGATTTTCCGACACTATTAGCATAATCTTCAACACTTTCAGCTTCTGTTCCAAATAAAGTTTTAACTCCGCCTTCCAATTGTTCAAAATCCGCAAAACCTTTTACAGCTTGAGTTCCAACTTCGATAAAAGCTTGGCCAACTTCTTTTATAACAGTTACTAAGCCTTTAAAACCTGCTACTATACCTTCACTTATAAGATTAGCTTTTATTAAATCTCCAAGTTTTAAAGTGCCTTCTCCAGCTTTATTCTCTTCTTTAGAAAATTCTTTTAATTGTTCTGTATTAGTAACATTAGCTTTTTCCATATCCTCAATTGACTTTTTATTTTTATTAATTTCTTGAGTTGTTTTATTAAGATCAGATTGAGCATCATTTAAAGCTATTTGCCATTTTCTTGTTACATCACTATTTTCCCCATATTCTGCTTTAGCTTCTTCAAGAATTTTTTTTGTTTCATTTACTTTTTTATTTTGCTCATCAAGTCTTTTTGTTAAAACTTGATTAACATTATTTAAATCTGATATGCTTTGACTATTTTTATCAAATGAAGATGTTACAACTTTTAACTCACTACCGAATAATTTTAAATTTGAAGTTATTTCATTTAAAGCCTTTTTATATTCATTTTCCCCAGTTAATTTAATTGTTCCGCCAAAACTAGAGTTTGCCATCTTTTCCACCTCCTAATCTGGAATAAATTCTCCATCATGAGCTTGAATTTCTTCGAGTTCTGCATAACTTCTACCTGTTAAGCAAAAATCATGGTATTTTTTAAAATGAGAATATAGTTTAAAGAATTTCCAGAATGTCATCCTGCCAATTTCTTTATCTGAATATCCAAGTAACGTGTGGCCTACAAAATAAATCCACGAGAAGTCGATTTCATCATCATATTCCTCGTGGATTACACGTTTTTTTGATTATCTTCGGTAGAGTTAGATTCTTTAGCAAGGTCAAAAATAATATTTTTAGCATTATCTAAACCAACTTCTGTTAAAATTCTTCCAAGTTCTCTTTCATTTACAAATGGAACTCGTTCTTCTGGAGCTTTTTTTGAATTTTCAATATCAATTGCTTCATTAATCATTAGTAATACGCCAATTTTTAAATCTTTGATATTAATAACATCACTATCTTTGTTTGCAACAACTTCTCCCCATTTAGGAATAGAACCATATTTATTTTGAATATCTTCAACAACATTAATGTTCATACAAATCGGATATGATCTATCTTTGGTTACTAAATAACCAATTTTATCTGTCATTATTTTTTCCTCCTAATTTTAAAAAAACAGAAAATCAACTATGATTTTCTGTCTCCTTATTATTTTTTGTATCTTTAACAATTTCTACAAAGTCTTTTATTTCTTCATATCTTTCTTTTGTGACATTTAAAACTTCTCCCAGTTTATATCTTTGTTTTGTATTTTTATCAACAAAAATACTAATTACTTTTACACTCATTTCTTCCTCCTATACTACTGGTGTTAATAATTCATCAAGATATTCTTCAGCAGATTGTAAATCATCAAAAGTTTGATGTTTCTCCCAGTCTCCAGCTTTTAAACCGTTAAAATCTTTCTCTAAACGCATAACTTTTGCGGATAAAGATGATGTACTAAATTCAACTGATGAACCTTTTGTTTTGTTATCACTTGTAATAGTTGTAAATTTAATTCTTGGAAAAAATTCAACTTTGTATTTGTGTACTCCGTTATAAACTTTAGGGATAATATGTCCGTAAGCCATTTCAGGAGCTATGTCATCAACATTTTGTGTAACTTCTCCATCTTCCGTAATATTATTTCCTAAAACAGTAGAAACAAATTTATCTTCATCATCAGCAATGGTAATATCTAAAGTTCCATCAATGAATGAAGTATCACTTTCAGCTAAGCTATCATTTGCATAAAGCTCAGCATTAGCTCTATTTGGAGCGAATTTTTCATCAACAACTTTTTCAAAATTCGGAACAATTTCTGCATCTAAAGCTTTTAATTTATCTCCATCATGTAAGTTGTATTTTGCTTTTCTAAAACCAATTCTAGCCATTTTTAAATCATCCTTTCTTTTTCAAATGTGCAAGTTTTATGGTAAAGTCCTGTATCTTCTTCAAATAAATCAGCACTATCTCCAGTCCAAACCCACTCATTGGTTCTCATTAATTCTTTTATTTTTTCAACTATATTTAAATAATTTTTATCACTAAAAATATCAATATCGACACTTACAACACTAGCTAAATCCGTATCATTACCTGATAAAGCTGGAATTTCATTAATTATCGTCCAAACAATATAAGTATTTTCATTTCCTGTATATTTTATTTGAGCAACAGGAATTAAAAGATTATCAACTTCTAAATAATCTCCTAATATTTCTTGTAATTCTCTATTCATTAGCTTTCTCCTCGTATATATTTATCTTGAACAATTTTCATTTCCGTTTCTATTTGAGATTTATTAAAAGATTTACGAAAAAAAGGTTTTTTTGCCTCTGTTGAAGTTCCATACTCACGAGCCAAAGCCTTTAATGGTATGGGTTTTCCTTGTGGATATTTTTTTGTAGGAACACCATCATAACCATAAAATCCAACTTTGGTGTTAATACCATCATCAGTAATTGTTTTATAAGTTTTAGTGATTTTTAATCCCTTTTCTAAAGACTTTGTTGTTTTAAAAGAGCTTTTCATATTTTTTAAAATATTTTTATATACTAATTCAGCTCCTGCTCTTGTCATTTCTCCGAAAATTTTATCAGTATTATCGCTAAGACTTTCAAATGATTTAATAATATCCTCGGGAACTTCTAAATCAAATCGTGCCATTTTCTTGCCTCTTTGTTAAATCGGTTGCTGTTAATTGCAAAATTTCTGATGAAATAGCAA
>CANPZX010000060.1 GCA_947589195.1 uncultured Bacilli bacterium
CGATTATTTCCCGTATTTAATTCATTATCAAATACTTCATAACCTTTTAAATTAATTTTAGTTAAATGATAAATTACTTTTATAACCCATTTTCGAGTATTAAGATTCTTAAAAAGATATTTAATCGTGCTATCATTTAGCAATAGCGGAAACTCTTTAATTTTTGTTTTCGTGTTTATCACCTCCAGTAATAAAAAGACTAATTAAGAGTTAAAATTAATCTTCCTAATATAATTATTACCCGTAAATCTGTATTTTCCTTTTTTATTTTCAAAAAAACTATAAAAAATAGCCAAAAAGTTAAAATTTTTTTAAAAAACATTAAAAAAAGCCTCATTTAGAGACCTATCTTAATTAATTAGGAAACGAGGACGAGCATAATTTTCACTTATATCTATAGAATATATAGTATTAGCTGTGATTAGAAATATTCTTCAATAGTTTCTTGTTCTTCTAAAGTAAAGTTTTCATATTTACCAACAAATTTCAAATCTCGTTTATAATCTTTGATACCAAAATCACGCATTAACAAATCTGTTATTTTCTTACGTAGTATAATAGCATTATGGAAAAATTCTAATTTAGAAACACTTCTTTTTCCTTTTACGACACTCAAGTTTTCTTCATCACCTTACTTTTTAATTTATTATGATATACCGCGTCCTAACCAATAGTTGATGAGGTGTGTTATACTAGAGTCCCACCCCATAAAGGGCTACACCCTCGGATTACTTGATTAGGAAGCGGGGACGGACACCACCCGAGTAGGATGCACTGCCCGAGTTGGCAAGGCCATCGTTGTCGACAAGAGCAAAGCCCGTAGAGTCGGCGACCGCTTTTAACCAATAGTTAAAACGTTGATTCCCATAACTGTTAATAAATTCAGGTTTTAATTGAAATATCGCATACTGACGATTATCGATTCCGATATCATAACCAGAAGATGACCATACTGTTGAACCATATACATTTACTTCGCTCATTAAATCTACTTGACTGTCATACCAAGCCCAGCCAGACGATGCACCACCATTAGTCCTTCCAAACTGATTAGAACGACTTTGCTCCATTTGGTCAGCAAGTAAATTAGTGTATGTAATTATGTTTTCTTCTTCAAATACTGGTTTGATATATGTATCAAACACACTTGGTAGTGTTTCGTGTTTCATCTTACTACCTACATAAGCTCCAATATCTGTTCTTTTTTGTTTGTCACTTGTGGTAAGAGTTAGATTTGGATCTACTACTCCGGTTGTATTGGGTGTATTCATTTGTGCATTTTCTAAAGGAATTGCTGGTATTATTGTCGCATGGCATGTAGTTAAATCGGTATATCCAGAATGTAAATAATTATTTAAATCGGCGATTAACCAAGTAACGTTATGACTTGTTCCAGCAGTATCTTGTTTATTTGTCTTTATATAATCTCCAACATATATATCATCAAAACTGCAATTACTTATTTGGGTATATAAATCACCACTCTCATATAAATCTGTTATATTTCTCCCTCGATAAGTATTTCTTCTTTTATTTACCCCGGCTTCTAATAATTCAGAGTATTCTTCGGGACTTAAATTAGAAGTAAACTCTAAATTACATTTAGTTTCTTCTGTTATATTATTTAATTTTAAATCCCATTCATTATAGTCCCAATTACCTGTTGTATCATTTGTACACTTTACTTTTGTTTTATATAAACCTCGGGCAGGAATCTCATCTCTTTCTTTACCATCAACTAATATGGCTACTTTCGTATTATTTATATTTTGATATTTTCCTTGGGTATAATTATATATCCTACTTACTAAAATACCCCCCCCCCAGAACAACGATTGTACCTAGGATGGGAAGAAATTTTTTAATTTTTTTCATCTTATTTTTCCTCCTCTATTGTTATCTATAGTATAAAATAAATTAACTATAATTTCAATTATAAAAAAAGTAAAACCAAAATTTGATTTTACTTATAAGTTAACAATAAAGGAAGGGTAAATGAAAAACGTTGGAAAGGTTTATTCCTTTCAATATTAATTTATGAACTTTTTATATTTTGGTATGTATTTTTATCACCAAAATAAATATTTTGCATATTTTATGTTATTTTTTTAAAATTGCTTATCCTTTTTTAGGTTTAATTAATTTTTTTAAATTTTGACAATTATATTTAGTTATTAATTCATCATAATCAATATTTCTATTTTTATTACTATCTAAATTATAACCATAATCATTAAAACAAACATTATTAATTCTTTCTACTTCATTTAAATTTACATTATCATAACTTTTATAATAATAGGATACATGTTTACGCATCTTCTTCACCTATTATTATTTTGGTAAAATAACTTACTTTTATACTAAAGTAAATCTTTAAAATTATTAGTTTCTTGGGAATTTATTCTTATTATTTCATGATTTTTGATCGCTTTATATATTAAATCTTGATAAGGAATAAGTTTTTCGTATTCTTGACATTCCTTGATAACGGGATTAATTACCGGGTGGTCGGGAACAAAGATAGTACAACAGTCTTCATATGGTAATATACTAGTCTCATAAGTTCCAATTTTTTTGGCTATATCAATTATTTCTAATTTATCAAAACAAGCAACTGGTCTTATTACTGGTAATTTTATTACTTCATTAATTGCTTTCATACTAGTTAATGTTTGACTAGCTACTTGACCAATTGATTCGCCATTAACAATTATTTTAGCGTTATTACTATGGGCAATAATCTCACAAATTCGATACATCATCCGGCGCATGATAGTTATTAAATAGTTATGGGGGATATTTTTATAAATACTTTCTTGAATTTCGGTAAAGTTTATAACATGGAGTTTTAAATCATTATTATATTTAGCTAAAATTTTACCTAATTCGATTACTTTATTTTTAGCTTCGATACTAGTATGTGGGGGACTTTCAAAATAAACCGCTTCAATTTTAACTCCTCTTTTAATAGCCATATAACCGGCAACAGGAGAATCAATTCCCCCACTAAGCATTAAAATACCTTTTCCTAAAGTACCAACGGGATATCCTCCTAAACCAGGTATTTTCGTAAAGTAGATATAACTATCTTTATTTCTAATTTCTAAATAAATAATTAAATCGGGATTATGTATATCAACGGAAACATCTTTATTTTGTAAAATATAAGATCCAACTAATGCACTTATTTCTAAACTAGTTAAAGCAATATTTTTATTACTTCTTTTAGTTTCAACTTTAAAAGTTTTAAAATTTTCTTCTTTTACTAAATCTAAAACATTATTTTTTAATTCATTAAAATCTAAAGATTCTAAACGATAAGCTAAAATAATTTCGTGAATGCCAAATACTTCTTTTAATAACTTGATAATATTGGTATAATCTTCATCTTTTTTAGAAATAAACATTCTTCCTTTATCATAGGATACTAAAACATCTTGGTCTTCTAATTTCTTTAAAATATTATTTTTTAAAGTACTAATAAAAAGATTAATATTTTCTTTCTTGGTTGTAAGTTCACCGTATTTAATTAAAATTAATTTTTGCATAGGTACTTTCCTCCAGCAATTTGGTATTATATTATAAAAATTATTTTTGAACAAGAGCATTTAGTTTAGCATAACATATTTTAAAGTATGTTAAGAATTTATTTATTTCATCTGTAGTTGTTAGATAAGATAAACTTATTCTAATGGTGCCAGAAGCTCTCTTGCGGTCATTATAGATAGCCATAACGGAGCTTGATATTTCGCCACTACTACAAGCGGTATTAGTGCCTAGATAAATTTCATATTCTTCCATCGCATGAATAAATGTTTCGGGACGAATGTTATCTAAACTGATATTTAGAATATGCGGAATAGAATATTTAGTTTTATTAATTTTTATGCCATCAATAACTTCCAGTTCTTTTACTATTCTTTCATTTAAACGAGCTACAAAAGTTTCTCTGCGGTCTAAATCGTTTAAGGCTAGTCTAATGGCTTTAGCCATGGCTACAATCAAGGGAACAGCTGGTGTCCCTGGTTTTAAGGAGTTATCTTTACTACTACCATGAATTAAAGGAATAATATTAATACGACTATTTTTATAAAGTAAACCTATGCCTTTTGGTCCATATATTTTATGAGCTGAAACACTAGCTAAGTCAACATCATGAAAATTAACCGGAATTTTTCCTAAGGCTTGCGTCATATCACTATGAAGAAAAGTCGTCGCATTTTCTTTTTTAATAATTTGTCTAATCATTTTTAAGGGTTGTCTTACCCCTACTTCACTATTAACCGCACAAATACTTACTAAGATTGTGGTTGGTCTTATTTTTCTTCGTAAATCTTCAAAATCTATTAATCCATCACTATCATTATCAACATAACTTACTTCAAAACCTAAGGTTTGTAAATATTCTAATATCTTATATATTGAAGGATGTTCTAATTTGGAGGTAATAATATGATTACCTCTTTTCATATTGGCTAAAGCTACCCCCACTAGAGCCATATTATTAGCTTCGGTTGATCCACTGGTAAAAGTTATTTCACTATCTAAGACATTAAATAAATCACTTATTTGTTTTGTCGCACTTGTAAGTAATTCCCGGGATTTTACTCCTAGAGTATGTAAAGAATTAGGATTAGCAAAGTATTCTTTACTAGTTTTAGTTAAAGATTCTAAAACTTCATAATTAATTGGGGTGGTGGCACTATAATCTAAATAAATCATTTTTACTTCCTTCCTTTGGTATAATAAATATAAAAATTATCTCTATCTTCTTCGAAAAAACCACTATTAAGGGCAACTTTCCGACTAGGATAATTACTTCTTTCTATTACACCTTTTATTTTAACAACATCTTTTAAATTATTTAAAAGATAATCACTGATACTTTTAACTATTTTTGTAGCTAATTTTTTATTTCGATATTCTTTACTAACAGCCCATTCGATATTTAATGAACCATTAAATTTTAAATCTTCTAACCTGATATAACCAACATATTCATTTTGATATTTAACTAAATAAGAATGATTAAAAGTTAAATCTTTTGTATTTAAGTTTTCTTTTAACCTTTCTAAGATATTTTTAGTCACATATTTTAAAAAATCTTGATCATTATTTAAAGTATAGATTAAATGTTTTTGTTCTTCATTAGTCTCATCATAACTATAAATTTCAATATCCCCTAATTTTAAAACCATAAATCCTCCCTAATTTATTGATATTCTTCGATTAGTCTTTTATAAATACCAGGTTCAACAATATTTATGGCATTAATTGCTTCTTCTAAACTGTGTTTAAAATTACCTTTATAAAAGTTTATCTCGGCTTTAGTAAGCCCCGTATCAACATCTTTATAATTCCGATAACGATTCCCATATACTATTGCTGTTTCCGCCATCTTTGCCGTTTTTACAAGTTCTTTACTGGTATTAAAGACTTTAAAGACTAAATCTCTTGCTGTATCTACTCTGGTATTTAATACTTTTATGGAAATTGGAGTATGTTCTAATTCTTTTATTATTTCGCTGATTGCTTCACTAGCTTCCGATAATTCGACATAATAGTTATCAGGAACAACTGGTAATTTAAATTCCCGAACTTGTTTTTTGGCTTGTAATAAAATACCTTTAATTTCATCTAGTTCTTCTCTTGCTCTTACTTCATCTTCTTTTAAACTACCAATAGTTCTTAAAGTATGTTCTAATTTTTCTTCCGTTTTGGTAAGTTTAACATTTAAATGTTCCATTTCTTTAGCTAACTTTGTAAAGTAAGATTTTTTACTTCGATGAAGTTCAATTATTTCTTCATATTTTTCTCTGATTTCTTTTAAAGAAGTTTTGATTTCTTCGATAACAGTTAAATCTTCATTATTTAAATCATAACTATATTTAATATCATCAATTTTTTTATATAATTCATTATTTATTTTATTTAATTTGGTCGTTTTAATTAAAATGGTTCGCGCATAATCTTCAAATATTTTTTTGGCGATTCTTTCTTTATCAAAATCATTATCGGTGGATTCAAAATAATCTAAAATAGTTTTTAATTCAAAGATAGAATCTTCTAAATTTAAGACATTTAATCTTTGGAAAACATCGGCTATTTTTTTCTTGGCTTCGGTAATATTATAATCAAGATTTAAGAATGTTAAATTATAACCTTCTTTCTCCATTTTTTCTTTGGTTTTTAAGATACTATCTATTTTATTAGGGATTAATTTTTGTCCCATTAAGATTATACTTGGGGCTTCTTCAATAACAATTTTTAAATTACCGATAGTATCATCAATGGCCCGGACTATTTTTCCTATTTCTTGATAAGCATTTTTTTCCATGGCTGTCTCAAAGGCACTAAATAATTTTTCAACATTTTCAAATTGAAGTTCCATGGGTGAGGCCACTAAAGCAAAGTCTTTTTCTTTGGTATGATATTTATTTAAAATATCGCGATAACTAGCTTTAAGTTTCGTAATAGTTTCCCGATTTCGTTCTTCACTTAAAGTAATTGATTTTATTTCTTCTAATAAGAAGTTAGCTTTGGTTTTTATATAACAAATATCTAATTCTACATCAGCCATTTGTTTTTTTAATTCTTTATATCTTCTTTCAATAAATAAATCTTCAATTTCTAATAATCGATCAGTAATTTTAGGTATATCTTCTTCTTTTATTTCTTTAAATCTTCTTTGCCATTCGGTAAATAATTCTTTGGAATCAGAATTATTAAGTAATGGTTCGACTTTATTTAACTCTGATAAGATACTAGCTGAGATTATTAGATTTTTTTCCCGTTCTAGGTTTTCGATAGCAGTTTTATATTTTTTACTTTCTTTTCTATTTATCCAATTTAAAATAAGGACAATAACTACAATTGTCGCAATATAATAAGTAATTCCAATTAAAATAAATGTTGTTTTAGACATAGCTATACCCCTATTCTTATTTTATTCTATCACAATTTGTCGAACTTGAAAATAATATTATACTTTTATTAAATGAAAAATTAAATGGAACACATCATTTTTTAATGTTCCATTAAGTGTTACAATGATCATCTTTCACT
>CANPZX010000061.1 GCA_947589195.1 uncultured Bacilli bacterium
GTTGCATTTATTCCTGCAAAAACACTAGGTTTATCTTTTATTTCAATAGTGTTCCATTTAATTTTTCATTTCACCATAATTTCCTTTTACTTATTGTTTTGTTTATGAATTTCTTTCCATTTTTTTATTTGTTCTAATCTTTCTTTAAAACGAATTTCATTTCCTTGGGTTCCCGGTTTATAATAAACTTTACTCAGTAAAGATGGCGGTAGACAATCCATAGTTGTAAGTTTATCTACTGTATCATGAGCATATTGATAACCTTTTCCATAATTAAGTTCTTTCATTAATTTAGTCGGGGCATTTCTAATTACTAAAGGTACTGGTTCCGCAAGCATATTTTTAGCATCCATACTAGCCAGTTGATAAGCAACATCACACGCATTAGATTTTGGAGCTAAAGACATATATATCACGGCTTCGGTTAAATGAACATTACACTCTGGCATCCCAATAAAATGACAAGCATGATAAGCATTTATAGCTACATTTAAAGCATTAGTATCCGCAAGTCCAATATCTTCCGCGGCAAACCTTGTAATTCTTCGGGCAATATAAAGCGGGTCTTCCCCGGCCTCCAACATTCTAGCAAGCCAATAAACCGCGGCATCAGGATCACTATTGCGCATCGATTTATGAAGGGCAGAAATAATATTATAATGTTCTTCACCATTTTTATCATATAATAAAGTTTTTTTGGTTAAACATTCTTCGATTATATCTTTGGTAATAATAATGGTACCATCTTCTAAAGCATTTCCATTAATAACTAACATATCTAAAACAGAAAGAGCACTTCTGGCATCGCCATTAGCAAACTCGGCAATAATATTTAAATCATCATCCGTAATCTTAATTTTTTCTTTTCCAAAGCCTCGTTCATCATTAATTGCTCTTTTTAAAAGTGTTAAAATATCCGCACTTTTTAACTCTTTTAGCACAAAGACACGACAGCGGGAAAGTAAAGCGTTATTTACTTCAAAAGAAGGATTCTCGGTCGTAGCTCCGATTAAAACAATCGACCCCTTTTCCACAAAAGGTAAAAAGGCATCTTGTTGGGCTTTATTAAAACGATGAATTTCATCGACAAAAACAATAGTCCTAATTCCTAAACTTTTATTCTTATCAGCATCTTCCATTACCATTTTTATTTCTTTAATTCCCGATGTCACTGCCGAGAAAGTAATAAATTCTGATTTAGTATATTTGGCGATAATTCGGGCCAAAGTAGTTTTTCCAACACCTGGTGGACCCCAAAAAATCATCGAAGAAATATTATCTGTTTCAATCATTTTTCGTAAAATTTTATTATCCCCAATTAAATGTTCTTGCCCGACAAATTCATCTAAACTTCGGGGTCGCATCCGGGAAGCTAAAGGCTCATTTAAAGGTATTTCAAATAAAGATGATTGTTCCATTTTTCCACCTTCTTTCTTTTAAAAGATTTTTCTTCTTTAAAATTCTAATTTTTCATAATTTTCATAATTTTGATCAACCACAAATATTCTTACTGGACACTTCGGAAAATGATAAGCCACATTACCACCATTATTTAAAAATTCAAGATAATCTTTAATGGTAAAATCAAGTAAAAAGTCAGCATAAGAATTAGAAGGATTATCATCATTTTTAAGTAAGTTTTCCCGCACTGTTTTTAAATCAATCGGATAAGATTCTAAAGATAATTTGCCCTTTTTTAGAATTACTGCTTCATCAGTAATTTTTTTATCTTTAATAGATTCAATTGCTTCGATAACATAGTCCCGCGCACTTACTTTTTCGCTATAGCCACAGATAATATCATAACTTATTTGAAAATCAGTTTCTAATTTAGGATGTCTTTCCATAATGATCCCGGCATCTTTTAAAATATCATCCCGAGTATTAACAATCCGGGCAAATTCTTCTTTAAATTTATTATTTTTCATTAAACAATTAGCCATATCAAGTAAGTGTTTATGTAAACCATTAGTTCCACCAATTACCCCATCATCCATTTTTAACTCGACAAATTTAACTCTTTGGGGATTACTTTCATAATCAATAAAGATATTATCAATTCTTCCTTTTTTATTAGACCTACTTCTTTCGCCACCTATATATTCTTCTTGTTCATCACTAAAAGAATCATTATCTTCCATCATATCTTTTATAGAAGCATACATTGTATATTCTAATTCAAAAGGCATATCATTCACCATAAAAGGACTATTTTTTCGATTAGCCATATTTAATCTTTTATCTTTAGTTTGCATCAAAGAAAATAATCTTTGTTGAAATTCTTTTTCACTATCCGTCCTTGTAAGGGCAAAGTCTTTTTCTTCTTTTTCGATAACAATCCCGGAATATACTTGAGCCCGACTACTCATAACTTCGATTAAACTATCCATATTGTCTTTAGTTATTGTAAAATTAGTACTTTGCATAATAGGCGTAATTTCTAAAGATTTAAAACCTGTTGGTTTTTTCGTATTTTTTAACTTACCATCTTCTAGACATACTTCATAACCAGTTTTCGTATAACTTAGAATTTTTAATTTAAAAATAGTCGCAAAATCTAAAGGTTCATTTTGGTCAATATTAGCTATAAACCCCACTTCTTCATCACGTCGATTTTTCTTAATATTTTTTAAATCAATTTTAATTTTCGAATCCCTTAGACTAGCAAATATAGCTTCAGCTCTTCCTTTTAAAACATCATCATTTAATTTTTTAGATGAAAAAGGTAAAAATAATTCTGATTTTATTGCTAAATTAAAACCTAACTTTCTTAAAATATTATAATCATCTTCGACATTTTTAGGAATATAAAGCTTATCCATTTCATTATTCAATGCATATTCCATATTTTTAAAAGAGTTAACACTATTAGGTAAAAATAAAGATGCATTTAAAATGATTTTGCCATTTTCACAATCAAATAGTTTAACTCCCCCATAATATGTTTTAAGGATGGGCTCTTCTACTGACCCTCTTATTCTTAAATAAATTTGCTCTTTATCGGAGGTTTGCTTATAAAAATAATTTAATAACTCTTTTACCATTCCTTTTTGTTTAATCTTTATTTTTTCTTTTTCTTCTTTACTTAATCTATTCATTTTTTAATTTCCTTTCTCTAAACTCCGTTTTAAAATCATTGTTGTTTCGTTTATTTTTTGATAAGTCTCTGGTACTCGCATATTTTCTTTCGCATAACTAAAAATTGCCCCGATATTCATCGTTATATTTCCTGCTAAATTCTTCATCCACTCATATCTTGGCATTAACCAAACATGAAAATGGCAATTTTTCTTTTCTTCAAAAATCACATTATAAGCATCACATATTTTATTTTCCCGCATAACTTGAATCGTTATAGAAGCTATTTTAAATATTTCATTTCTTTCCTCTTCTGTTAGTTCGGAAAATACTTCAACATGACGATTAGGTGTAATAACAAAAAATCCCGGAATTGGTAATTTCCAATCTTGTGACATATTAATAAGTTCATTTTCATAAGCCATCCCACAAGGTAAAGTAAATTCATGACGGTGATAAGCACATCCGGGGCACCCTTCAAATTCTATTAATTCGTTAGCATAATTTACCATTTGTCTTCTCCTTTCTTTTTTGATTTAATATGATTCTATTATAGCATAATTCAAGTCAACTAAATAAATCAACATTATTATTTAAATTTATTGTAATAATTTAAAAAAATATTATAATGTAATTATAAAATATGGTGGTAGTCATGAAAAAGAAGTTATTTATAATTTTCATTAGTGTAATCTTTTTATTATCAATCTTAAGTTTTAGCTTTTTTCCCATATTTAAGGCTAAATTAAATGGTGATAATGTTACTATTGAAGTATTTAATAATTATATAGATGAAGGAATTGATACTTGTTATGGTCTAAGACTATTAGGTTGTAAATATAAACCACAAATAGAAGTAATTAATAATGTAGATATTAATAAATTAGGCGATTATGAAATAGTTTATAAAATAAATTATTTTAATCAAGAAAAAATATTAAAAAGAAATGTTAAAGTTATTGATACTACTCCTCCAGTAATAACTACTGATAAAGAAGAAATAACTACTTGCCCCAATAATTTAGAATATGATTTAAATTATCAGGCCATTGATAATTATGATCAAGATATTACAAGTAATGTTAAAAAAGAAGTAAAAGATAATAAACTTAATCTTTATGTTAGTGATTCATCTAATAATTTAACTACTAAAGAAATCCCAATAAAATATCAAGACGAAGAAAAACCAGTTATCACTTTAAAAGGAAATAAAACTATTTATTTAACTTTAGGAAGTAATTATCAAGAACCTGGATATAGTGTAAGTGATAATTGTAGTAAAGATTTAACTAATAAAGTTCAAGTTACAAATAATATTGATAAAGAAAAAGTAGGTACTTATTATGTTACCTATACTGTTACAGACGATGCCAATAACAAAACTACGATTAAAAGAACTATTAAAGTTATTACTAATACTCCCTCTAATTCTTCTAATAATTCCGGTAAAAAAATTATTTATTTAACTTTTGATGATGGACCAAGTATTTATACTGATCATCTTTTAGATATTTTAAAAGAGTACAATGTCAAAGCAACATTCTTTGTTACTTGGCAACATCCCGCTTATGCTTCCGCGATTAAAAGAGCTTATCAAGAGGGACATGCGATTGGTCTTCATACCTATAGTCATGTTTATCGAAATGTATACCAAAGTGTAGATAGTTATTTTAATGATTTAGATGCTATAAGTAATGAAGTAAAAAATCTTATTGGTATTGAATCTAAATTAATTAGATTTCCCGGTGGTAGTTCTAATACTGTTAGTAGAATAACTCCTAAAATTATGACTACTTTAACTAAGGAAGTAGAAACAAGAGGATATCGGTATTTTGATTGGAATATTTCTTCTAATGATACCCAAACAAATAATAGTTCAACGATTGCTAGTAATGTTATTAAATATTTAAAAAATGGAACATATATTGTTTTACAACATGATACTAAAAAAGGTAGCGTTGAAGCTGTTAAACAAATTATTGAATATGGTTTAACTCATAATTATACTTTTTTACCTTTAGATATGAATAGTCCTACTGCTCATCATAAAATAAACAATTAAGCTTTTACCTAATTGTTTATTTTTTTATTTCCGCGAATAATTTAGTCATTGTTTCATTATTATGAGTTAATTTTTTAATTGTTAATTCTTCAGCTTTATTATTCGCCAGTCTTAAATTATTTTCGCTAGATAATAAATCTTCTTTAGTTTTTTGTAAATGACTAATTGTTTTATCTATTTCTTCAATTGCTTTTTGAAACTTTTCACTAGCTAAATGATAATTTTTACTAAAACCATCCTTAAAACTATTCATCTTTTCTTCAAAATTAGCAATATCAATATTTTGATTTCGAATAATTTGTAATTCTTTTTTAAAATTTAAATTATTTAAAGCCATTCCCCGTATTAGAGTAATTAGAGGAATAAAAAATTGAGGTCTTATAACATACATTTTAGGGTATTTATATGAAACATCAATAATTCCGGAATTATAATATTCATTATCTATTTCTAATAAAGAAACTAAAACGGCATATTCACATTTTTTTTCATTTCGATCTTTATCTAATTCTTTAAAAAAATCTTCATTTTTATGTTTGGTAGCGGTTTCATCGGCCTCGTTTTTCATTTCAAACATAATAGATACTATTTCGGTTCCTTCATCATCATAATCCCGAAAAATAAAATCACCTTTAGAACCACTTTTAATATCATTATCTTTTTCAAAATAAGCATTTTTAAAAAGTGGTCTTAATTTATTAAATTCATTATGACAATGTTGCTCTAAAGACTCACCTATCATTTTTGTCGATTGTTTAGCTTTAAAATCTTTATAATAAGCAATTTGTTCATCTTTATTTTTTAACTTTTCTTCATAATTGTCTTTTAAATTCTTTTCTTTTAATAAAAAGTCGCTTTGATTTAACTTAAGTTCATTGTTTAAATTAGTTATCATTTTATCTTTTTCCATAATTGCTGTTTGAATAGCTAATTCTTGTTTTGATTCTTGCATAGCTAATTTATTTTTTAATTCATTTATCGCTAAATCTTTTTCTTTTATTGTTTCTTGTAAATCTTTTTCCGTCGAAACTTTCATTAATTCTAAGGCTGTCGCTTTTTCTTTTTGAAATTGTTCTTCCCGTAAAGATATTTCTTTATGAAATTCACTATCTTTAACTTGTTTAACTATTGATTCATAATCAGATTCACTTATTTGAAAAATAGTATGACATTTCGGACATTTTATTTCATTCATTTTTAATTCACCTTTAATTTATTTTAGCAAATATTAAATAAAAAATCGATAAATTACAGATAATTAATTTATTAGGAAACGGGGACGGACACCACCCGAGTTGGATGCAACGCTCGTGTTGGCATAGCCACCGTCGCTGACAAAAGCAAAGCCCGTAGAGGTGGCGACCGCTTTTAACCAATAATGGAATCTATTAGTACCATAACTGTTAATAAATTCAGGTTTTAGTTGGAAAATAGCGTATTGACGATTATCGATTCCTATATCATAACCACTGGAACTCCATACTGTACTTCCATAAACATTTACTTCGCTCATTAAATCTACTTGGCTATCATACCAAGCCCAACCAGACGATGCACCACTTGTTGTTCCATATTGATTAGAACGACTTGTGTCCATTTGGTCAGCCAATAAATTGGTATATTCTATTACATTATCACCAAAGACTGGTTTTATGTATGTATCAAATATACTTGGCAATGTTTCTTGTTTCATTTTACTTCCGACATAAGCACCAATATTATCTTTTTCGTTTTCAGAGCCAAGGGGTTTTAA
>CANPZX010000062.1 GCA_947589195.1 uncultured Bacilli bacterium
CAATCTAAAAAGAAAATAACTATAACAATCGATTTAGATGGAAACGATTCTGAATATGGACCAACTACTCAAACAATTGATTTAAGTGGTTTAACGTTCCAAAAAGATTCAACATATGAAGTAAAATTAAATAGTGCTCATGATACTGATAAAAAGATAATGAGTGACTGGGGCTATAACGATAAACTTAATAGAGAATTAGAGTTAAAAGATGGTAAATTAACTGGTACACTAGTTGAACAAGTATTAAATTCAGCTGATGTTTATGGAACCGGTAAAGAAACTGGTTACTATTATGACTTTACTTTTGACTTACCATCAGGATTAGATGTAAGTAAAATAAAAATATCTTCATTAAAAAGTGAAAAAGGTGAAGAATCTAAGACATTTATTCCAAAGGAATATGATGAAGCTGGTGATTTAACTTTATTCCCAAGAATAGATCCTACTACTGACTGCAAAACAAATGCAAATTTATGTAAATTATATTTCAGTATTGATTTAGATGGTGATGGTAAAGAATATCTACCAGTTTATTACACACTTGATTATAGTCAAGTAGTACTTGAAAAATCATCAATCTTTACTGTAGATAAATTAGCTGACGATAGTATATTTGCAGAGGAAGATGGTTGGTATGATACAGATAAAGGTTATTCTGTTGATATTAAAGTAGATGAAAAAGATCATAAACTTTATCATGTAACTGGTGTTTTACCAATTATTGATGATACAGACTGGGAAGATGAAGAATTTGATTCTTCAAAAGAATTATATTATTTAGGTTTATTACTTAAATTAGTAAATACTCCTAGTACATTTAGTGATACTGATGGTACTATAATAGTTAAATTTGCACATAATGGTTCTAAAGATAGTGAATTTATTTATGCTAGTGCTGAAGATTTTGGAACATCTAAAACTTTATACTTATTAAAAGCATTAAGTGAAACTACTGATAAAAAAGAATTTACTATAACTGTTGATTTAGATGGTGCTTCAAAAGAAGAATATGCACCATATACAGTAACAATTGACTGGAGTGGTTTACAACTTCAAAAACAAACTGCTGCTTCAGTAAATGTTGCTGGTACATCTACAACTGTTCCTCAAACAGATAAAACTTTATTGGATGAATATGGTTATCAATTCCCAGATGAAATAACTTTAAGTGCAGATAATAGTAACCATAATAAAGGAACATTATCTTATGATGCTAAGACACATAAATTATCTGGTACTATAAAAGAGCAAAAACTAAAAAAAGGATTCTCACAAGAAAGTTTAGATTCTTATTTCTATACATACCTTATTAAACCAGAAGTTGTTACAGATGATATTATAGTAACAATTACTGCTGGAAATGATGACGTAACAACATATAATATTGATGATTTTGCTGTAGATAAAAATGGTCAAAAAGTTTTAACAATTTTACAACACATTCCACTAAGTGATAAAGATTCACCAAAGAATTTAAAAATTACTATTGATACAGATGGTGATAATAAAAAAGGATATTTAGTTAGTGAAGAATATACAATTGAGTATGATACAGATAATTTAGATTTTGTAGACTTACATACAGTTACTTATAATAATAATGAAAATCAAAAAGAATCTTCTGTAGATATTTATGACGGGGAAAAATTAAATAAACCTGAAGATCCAGTTAAAGCAAAACATGACCTTGATGATAGTCAATATAATACATTTGCTCATTGGAATCAAAAAAATGAAGATGAATATTCAGAAGATACTGAATTTAAATTTGATGAAAATAATAAGAGTGAAAATGCTATTACTGATGATGTAATATTATATCCAATTTGGGAGATTGATGTAGATCAATATATTACTGATGCCTTAACTCATATTAATGAAAAACCTAATGTAAAAGGTAAATTTAAAATTGAAAAGGATACTGAAGAGGCTAATAAATATAATTTAGAAATTTTAGATAAAAACGCAAAAGTAGATGAAATAACTGATACTGCTATAGCTTCAACAATTGCTCATGCGTTAGCTTCTGGTGAAATTAAATCAATTCATTTAGAATTAGGTAAAGATAATAAAAGTGTTGAATTTACAACTTCTAGTAAAAATAAAGAAGAAATTGCTAAAGAATTAAAAAAATTCTTTACAGAAACTATTTCATTATCTGAAGGTAAAACATTAGATGATTTATATGATGTTTGGAGTCAAGATGAGAATGGTCTTGAGTTAACTATTGAACCAAATAGTTCAGTAGCTAAAATAAAGGATAAAAATGAAAAAGTTTCAGTATCTTATTATGTAGATATAGAAGAAGAATTAGAAGTTTTATTTGATGCTGGTGTATTAAATAATCCTGAAACACAATTTGTAAGACCTGGATCATCAATAGCAGATTTACCAACTCCAACAATTCCTACAAATGAAATTGCTTATCGTAAATTTGAAGGTTGGTATGACGGAGAAAACAAAAAAGTAGAAAGTTTATCTCAACTTAAAAAAGATACTACTTTAACTGCTCATTATTCATTAAATGTTGATCAATTTGTTGAAGATTTAATAAGTGATTTAAATAGTACAAATACAACTAATTCAAATGATTTTACGGGTAAATTTAATTTAACACAAGAAGGTAATAATATTATCATTAATCTTGATAGTCCTAATGTTTCTTTAACTGAACTTGCTAAGACAAGTATTCCTGGAACAATAGCTTATATTCTTCAAAAAGGAGAAATTAAAGAAATTACATTATCTGTTGGTGGTCAGACAGTAAGTTATAATTCTAATTATATTAATGATGCTAAAGATTTTACCGATGATTCTAATAGAAATATTTTAGATACTAATGGAAAAACTTTAAAAGAAAATATTGTTAAAGGTGCTAAAGAGGCATTTGATAATGAATTAAATAATAAAGAAAATTCTGCTACTTTAGATCAACTTGAATATAGTGATAAAGAATTTACATTAAAAATTGGTACTGTTGATGCTAATGTTAAATTGGTTGATAATGATGGAACAGAGGTTCAAGATGCAGATAAAACTTATACATTTAAGTTTAAATCAGACTTTGCTGTTGTAAATGAAGAAAATTCAGAATTTGGTGCTAATGCTATAGATGATGCTATAAATAAAAATTATAAAACTATTTATGTTGATGGTAATCTTACTTTAGACGAAACATTATCTATTACTTCTGCAAATGATGTTACTATTGAACCAGTTTCAAATGGTACTGGATTAGCAATGATAGATGATGAAGGAACAACTATTTCAGCTACAAATCAAGATTATGTATTAGATATACAAGCAAGTAAAGGTATTGTTACTATATCTGATTTAAAAATTACTGGTGGTAAAAAAGCTGAAATAAAAGTTGAACAAGGTGCAATTGTTAATCTTAATAATGTTGATGTAACAGGTAATATCGTACCAGATGATTCAACAACAACTCTTAATGCCAATATTGTTGTTGAAGGTCAACTAACAGCTAATAATATTAAGAATGAAAAAGAAACTTATAAAGTACCAACTATTGCATTAATTACTAGTTATTCATTCTTAGATAAACCAGTTGATGGTGAAAATCAAGAACCAGATGGTGAAGGAAACATTCATCCGAAAGCTTCAGTTAAAGCTTCAAGTATGACTAAAAATGATAGATATAATAAAATCAAAAAAGAGTATAAAACTGGAGTGGATATGGTTACTGAAACATATTATGGTTCATTCTATTATATAGATAAAAATAATTCACAAATTTATTTTATGGGTATTGTTGATAATTATAAAGATACCGGTGGAGCTGTATATGATATCTTAAAAATTTATTATTATGATGAAGATGTTGATTTTAGTACTTTTGGTTATGTTGCTGGTCAAACTGAAGGTAGTGCTTCTGGAAGTACTTATTTATTTAAAAATTTCACATTAAATAATAAAGAAGTTTCTGGTAAACAAAAAGCTCAATCATTCCTTACATCTCATACAACTAATACTGTAATAGCAAATTACACTTTAAAACCATCAGCTGATGTTGGTTTAGATGGTCCATCTACTTTATCAATCAATAATAATAAAGTTTCTGGTGTAATAGAAAAGCAAATTGATAGAAAATATTATATTCCTGTAACATTAACTTCTAGTAAATTTAAAGATGGTGTAACTACAGTTGATGTTATTGATCCAAATGGTCATACAGATACTATTGTATATAATGATGCTAGTAAAATTGCTCGTATTAGTTCTGTAAATGATAAAAAGATAAATTTACAATTAGAAGCTATAAAAGAAAATGCTATTACTGGTGATAATGGTAAAGAATATACTATTAATTTATATATTGATGGCAAAGAAAATGGCAATCAAGCTGAAACTTATGTAATTGATTATAGTAAGACAATGACTGAAGAAGAAATAATTAATCTTGCTGCTAAAAATACACAAAATTTAAATAGTTTAACAACCGTTAAAGATAATCATGTAAAAAGTGGTGTTGAGAAATTTACTTATATGTTTGATAGAGAAAAAGGATTTACACATTATAAATCCTCTGATGATACTCTTGAACAATATTCATTTAGAATCAAATATCTATATTCTGATCATACAACTAATACAAGTATTGTTGTAAGTAAAAAGACAGATACAACTTCTGATAAACCTGAATTAAATGGTTGGTTATATGATTCTACTATGACACAAGTTGGTACTGTTACTCATGAGCTTAATTTACTTCAAGATAGAAGATTAAGTAATCAAAATATTCTTAATGCTATTAATGAAGTAAAAAGAGTAGATGATGAAGAACATACATATCAAGTTATCCTAAATAAGGAAGCGTTTGAAAAATGGATTAATGCGACTTATGTTAGTTTAGATAATAATGTACAAGAAGAAGTTGTACCAAATGATGAAGATGCTGTTACTTTAACAGTTGTACTTGATGATAGTGAACAATACGTTAAAAGTATTAAAACTGAAAAAGATTTCACAGTAAGCTCTAATGAATTACATTATTCTAATTTAAGTATTAATGTTCAATATAGTAATTTTGATAATACTGATATAGCTAAACCTGAAGAAATGTTAAGAGATGCAGGTGGTGAAGCTACTATCGAAGAATTAAAACAACTATATGAAGCTGGTAAAATTTATTGGAAAAAACATACTGGTGCTGAAATTTTTGAAGGTTAAATGGAAGATGTTAGAAAAATCTAACATCTTTTTTTTCTTATAGGAAAGCTCTCATAAATGTAAAAAAATATTAACGAACACTAGTTTGTATTATAAAACTGCTTTACAGGGTGGGAAAATGGTTATGATTATTAATAAAGCCTATAAATTTAGAGTGTATCCTAACGATAAACAAAAAGAATTAAATAGGTTGTACTAGGTTTATATATAACTATATGTTATGTAAGAAAATTCCCTATCTAATTTTGGTTTAATTAAACAGATTCTATCTTTAATTATTGATTATCTCTTTTTAAAAGAAGTAGATAGTTGTGCTTTAAGATGTGCTTTATTTGATTTAGATGATAGCTTTAAAAAGTATTTTAATAAAAAAGGCTGGTATCCTAGATTTAAAGCTAAAGGAGTAAAAGATAGCTATCGCACAAACTATATAAAAAACGGATATAAAGATAAAATATATGAAAATATCAAATTGGATTTAATAACTAAACATATAACTTTACCTAAATTAAAAGAGGTAAAAAATAAAAGGTTATCGAAAATTAAACGAAATAAATGGAAGAATAATAAATGCTACTATTTCTAAAGTAGCCAATAAATACTATGTATCAGTATGTGTAGAAGAGGAACTTAATATAAAAGAAATAATTCTTTCAAGTGCTGTAGGAATAGATGTTGAAATAAAAAGTTTAGTAACTACAAGTGATGAAATATCTTATGGTAATCTTAATTATTTAAATTAATACGAAAGAAGAATAAAAAGATTACAAAGAAATTTGTCTAGAAAAATAAAAGGAAGTAATAACTATTATAAAACTAAAGTTAAATTAGCAGAAATATATAGAAAACTAAAAAAATGCACGAATCAAAACTAATGAAGAAATCGTAAGTAAAATAACAAAAGATTATGATATTATAATAAGTGAAAATCTAAGCATAAAAACAATGATAGAAGAATCTAAAAAATATTTAAGAAAGTCTATAATTAATTCTACAAATTATAAGAAGATTAAAGTATAAGTGTATGTGGCTAGGGAAAAAATTCTATAAAGTAAATAGATATTATGCAAGTAGCCAGATATGCTCAAGATATAACCATAAAAAAATAGAAATGAAAGATATAAGTAGAAGAAAATATAGATGTAGTAATTGTGGATTAGAAATAGACAGAGATATAAATGCAAGTATAAATATAATGGTTGAAGGATTATTTAAAAGTTATCAAATGAATTAAAATATAAAAGATAAAGTAAATAAAAAAACAAAGTACGGTGGCGACCATCGGAAGTTAGGCTTGTGGAGGATGAGACTCCGATGAAACAAAAATAATAAATTCGTTAAATTTTAAGTAAAGTGCACATATAAGTGCAATTGAGTTAAAAAAGTGTATTTCTAAAAGAAAATGCACTTT
>CANPZX010000063.1 GCA_947589195.1 uncultured Bacilli bacterium
AAAACTTGAGTGTCGTAAAAGGAAAAAGAAGTGTTTCTAAATTAGAATTTTTCCATAATGCTATTATACTACGTAAGGAAATAATAGATTTGTTAATGCGTGATTTTGGTATCAAAGATTATAAGCGAGATTTGAAATTTGCTATCAAATATGAAAACTTTACTTTAGAAGAATAAGAAACTATTGAAGAAATATTTGCTAATCACGATAGATGAATATCCATTGTGGTTAATTGAAAAAGAAAGACGTAAAAATGTGAAAAATATGTATGAGCAAGGTTTACCTATTAACTTAATAGCTAAATGTACCAATATTAAATAGCTAAAGTAAAAGAAATATTAAAAATAAAAAATAAATAATTTAAAAAATAAGTTTATATTTTAAATAAAAATACTCATGAAAGTTTGTAATTGCCAAACTTTCTTTTTTGTTGTATAATTTCTTGCAGTGTTTAAAACGAGGTGAGTTTAATGGATAAAATAATTAATATTGCAGTTGTAGCCCATGTTGATGCTGGTAAAAGTACATTAGTTGATGCTTTACTTGAACAAAATGGCGTATTTTCTGCTCATGATGAAATTGTTGATTGTGTTATGGATAGTAATGAACTAGAAAGAGAAAGAGGAATAACTATTTATTCCAAGAATTGTGCAATTAGATATAAGGACTATAAAATTAATATTGTTGATACTCCAGGTCATGCCGATTTTTCTAGTGAAGTAGAACGGGTTATAAAAACTGTTGATACGGTAATTTTACTTGTTGATTCGGCGGAAGGACCAATGCCTCAAACAAGATTTGTTTTGAAAAAAGCCTTAGAACAAAACTTACGACCAATTCTTTTTATAAATAAAATAGATAAAAAAGATGCTCGACCTTTAGAAGTAGTAGATATGACATTTAATTTATTTATGGATTTAAATGCGACAGATGAACAACTTGACTTTCCTATAATTTATGGTGTGGCAAGAGATGGAATTGCTAAAAAGAATTTAGAAGATGAATCTAATTCTATTGCTCCATTATTAGATACGATCTTAGAAGTAGTTGAACCATATAAAGGAAATGAAGAAGATAATTTACAATTACAAATCTCTAATTTAGCTTATGACGAATATATTGGACGTTTAGGAATAGGTAGAATTACTAAAGGAAAAGTTAAAAGTGGCGAAATGGTAGCTTTAGCCAAAAATGATGGGAAATTAGAAAAATTTAAAATTTCTAAATTATTTGTTAATGAAGGACTTAAAAAAGTGGAAAAAGATGTTGCTTATTATGGAGATATCGTTACCATCGCGGGATGTCCCGATATTTCTATTGGTGATACAATTTGTGATATTAATCATGTTGAACCACTTCCGCCAATTGAAATAGAAAAACCAACTCTTTCGATGAATTTCTTAGTTAATAATTCTCCTTTCGCGGGAAGAAGTGGTAAATTCTTAACTACTCGTCATATTAAAGAAAGATTAGAAAAAGAATTAGAAACTAATGTAGGATTAGTTGTTGAAGAACTAAAAGATGCTGATGGTTATAAAGTAAGTGGTCGAGGGGAACTTCATTTATCAATTTTACTGGAAAACATGCGTAGAGAAGGTTATGAATTAAGTGTATCTAAACCTGAAGTTTTATTTGAAGAACATGATGGTAAAAAATATGAACCATTTGAAAGAGTAATAATTAATTGTCCAGAAGAATACTCAAGTACTGTTATTAATGATTTACAAGAAAGAAAAGGAATGCTACAAGTAATATCTACGGAAGATGGACATACTCATTTAGAATTTTCAGCTCCTACTAGAGGTTTAATTGGTTATCGTAGTGCTTTTATTACGAATACTAGAGGCGAAGGAATAATGGTAAGAAGTTTTGAAGATTATAAACCTTATGTTGGAGATATTACAAGAAGAAAAAATGGAGTTTTAGTATCCATGGAAAATGGAAAAGCCCTAGGTTATTCCTTATGGAACTTACAAGAGCGGGGTACGTTAATCATTGAACCGGCAACGGATGTTTATGTGGGTATGATTGTAGGTATTCATAATCGTGATAATGACTTAGATGTTAATCCTTGTAAAAATAAAAACTTAACTAATACTCGTAGTAGTGGTAGTGATGAAGCTATTAACTTAACTACGCCAAAAAAGTTTAATTTAGAAGAAGCTTTAGAATTTATTGAAGATGATGAATATGTTGAAGTTACTCCTGATGATATTCGGTTAAGAAAAAAATACTTAGATCCTAAAGAAAGATTCAAAAGTAAAAGAGTTGCGTAAAACAACTCTTTTTTGTGGTTTATAATAATTAATTATTTATTAATATTTCTTCTTCAGTTGGTTCTTCAACATAAGTAAAGATATCTCCAGGAGTACAATTTAAATACTTACATAATTCATCAATATGTTTAAAAGATATCGAAGTAGTTTCACCCCTGATAATTCTATTTAAGTTACGGGAGGTAATATTCATTCTAAGTCTTAACCAATATTTAGTTTTATTTTCCTTTTTTAGTAAATCTATTATATTAATTTGAATCATACCATCACCTAGGCTATATTTTATGAAAAATATTTTTTTGATATAAGGTACTTGTATTACCCTCATTAATTTTGTTATAATTTTAATGTATATAATATAATATTTCTCACAACATAGTAGTAAGGAGTATAGATAATGAAAAAGACATATCTAAGATTGGCTATTTTGGGAGTAGTAATAACTTTGTTTATTAGTACCACTTATGCTTTATGGCAAATAACGCATATTCAAAATGGGGAAAATATCATAAATTCTAATTGTTTTGAAATAACTTATGAAGAAGAAAAAGAAGGAATAAGTTTAAGTAATGCATTTCCCGTAGAAGATGATATTGGTTTACAAAATAAACCTTATGTTTTTATGTTAAAAAACACTTGTAATGGTTATGCTAGTTATGAAATAGAAATAGATAGTGTAAATGTAAGTAAAACTAAATTACCCGAAGAATATTTAAAAGTAAATATCCAAACTAAAAATATAAATAAAACTATAAATTTAGATAATAAAAATGAAAGTGATAAAATATTAGAAGGAATAATAGGACCGAATACTACTAGGATATTTGAAGTAAGAATGTGGATGGATGAGAAAATAACTTTAGATAATACAAGTGCTATAAATTCAGAATATAAAGGGAAAGTAAAAGTAACATATAGAGCAATAAAAGAACCAGAATATATATTAGAAGATTTTTCAGATATAAAAAGATTAGCAATAGAAGATAAAGATATAGCTGGAGGAAGTGGAATAGTAAAAGTAAGTCATGAAGATGCAAATATAGTAGATGCTGGATATAATGAATATGATTTAAACCCAGATGAAGCAATAGCTAATTTAAAACAAGAAGAATACAGGTATTATGGAGAAAATCCTAATAATTATGTTAAGTTTAATAATGAGTTATGGAGGATAATTGGCCTAGTTAATACACCTGAAGGGCAACGAGTAAAAATAATAAGAGCTAATTCTTTAGAGCCAAAAATGTCATGGGATAATAAAGGAGAATCTGGAAGTAATAATTGGAGTGATGCAGCATTACAAGAATTATTAAACAATGGTGCGTATTACAATCGAACTAGTGGAGATTGTCCAACTGGCCAAAATAATGCTACAACTCCATGTGATTTTAGTGAATCTGGATTAACAAGTGATGCCAAAGAAATGATAGATGATGTAATATGGAATTTAGGAGGGTATGGTTCAACCATTCCAAATACTAAATCAATATATAATTATGAACGAGGGACAGCAGTATATACTGATAATAATATAACTAGGCCAAAATTATGGCAAGGTAAAATAGGGTTAATGTACCCGAGTGATTATGGATATGCTACAAGTGGAGAAAGTACAAATAATCGTGAACTATGTTTAAAGCAAGAATTATATAATTGGAAAAATGATACATATCAAAGTGATTGTGCATATACCGATTGGTTATTAAACAAAAGTTCATATCAATGGACTCTATTGCCGTACTCTTCTACTAGTAACGATGCCTCTCATGTAGCTAAAGATGGCTATGTCTACAGCGATCGTGATGTCTACGTTGCGGACACCATCTCACCAGTTTTATATCTAAAACCAGAAGTATTAATAGCAAGTGGCAAAGGAACAGAACAAGAACCATATGAATTAAGTTATAAAGGATATCAAGAAAAAGATTTAAATGGGACTGATCCGGTACTTAAAAATAATTTAATACCAGTTAAAATAGATAATGAAGGAAAAGTAACCAGAGCAGATACTAATGAAAAATGGTATGATTATGCTAATCAAGAATGGGCCAATGCCATTATATTAGTTGATGGAAAAGAAGATCCGGGAGTAAATCAACCAATAAGTGAAGAAGATATTGAAAGTTATTTTGTCTGGATACCAAGATATCGCTATCAAATATTTAGTGATGAAAAATATACTGGTTTATCAACAGATATAACAAATAAAGTACAAACAATAGAAGTAATATTTGAAGATAGATTTGATACTGAAGTATCAAAAGGACAAACAAAGGAAACATGGTTAACGCATCCAGCATTTACTTCATTTAATACGAATGGTATTTGGGTCGGTAAATTTGAAACAGGATATAAAGATGCAAATGCAGCTAAAGAAGCAGAGATAAATCCAGTAGACGAAAGTGATGCTTTAAAAGAAGCTAAAAATGTGATAATTAAACCGAATGTATATTCATGGCGAAGCATTCAAGTATCCAAAGCATATATTGTTGGAAGAAATTATGAAAGTGCTTTAAATAGCCATATGATGAAAAACACAGAGTGGGGAGCAGTAGCTTATTTACAACATAGTGTTTATGGTTCAAGACAAGAAGTAAAAATCAATAATAATTCTAGTTATTTAACTGGATATGCAGCAATACATGAACCAACAATAGGCTACACAGGAACAAATGAATTGTGCAGTAGTACTCCAAGTGCTTGTAATGAAAATGGTTCTTCTGATAAAGGAGAAGATGGTGAAGTAAATGTAAATTACTTTAACAAAAATAGTGTTGTAGCAAGTACAACCAATAATTACACAGGGATCTATGATATGAGTGGCGGAGTATGGGAGTATATGATGTCTGGGATGGAAGACAGTATGGGATCAGGTGTATTAGCATCTGGGTATAATTCTCCTAATAATTCGGGATTTAATGGAAAAAATAATAATGGAAGTATAATTTCCGACGGTATTGTCTTACCAGCTGATTCAAAATATTATGACATATATACATATAGTACAAGTGGAACTGATTATACAAGATTTATCTTTGGTGATGCTGTGGGAGAAATGGGACCCTTTAAAAGTATTCAATATCAAGGAACAACACCTAATATAGCTGTACAAACTAGATATATCGGAAGTTGGTATGGTGACCATGGTTATCTTGTATTTTCGAATAATCCATGGGTAATGCGAGGAGGAAGTTGCTACCATGGTACTGGATCAGGTATATTCTCGTCCGATAGGTACGACGGCTATGCACGTGACAACATTGGTTTTCGCCTTGTCTTAGCATTTTAATAAACTAGATTATAGATACGAAGAATGAAAAATTTCTTCTTTTTTAATTTACTAAATTAAATAAAAATGCTAAGATATAGATAAGAATAGGAGAAGATGAAAATGGAAAAAAGCTTAAATGGGGGGGGGGTTATTTAAGAGTAAGAAAGTAAGACTTTCTGTTTTAATAATTCTCTTAATAACTTTAGTAATAGGTTCAACCTATGCTTTATGGCAAATAACGCATATTCAAAATGGGGAGAATATCATAAATTCTAATTGTTTTAAAATAACTTATGAAGAAGATAAAGAAGGAATAAGTTTAAGTAATGCATTTCCCGTTGAAGATGATATTGGTTTACAAAATAAACCTTATGTTTTTATGTTAAAAAATACTTGTAATGGTTATGCTAGTTATGAAATAGAAATAGATAGTTCAAGTGTAAGTAAAACTAAATTACCGGAAGAATATTTAAAAGTAAATATCCAAACTAAAAATATAAATGAAACTATAAATTTAGATAATAAAAGTGAAAGTGATAAGATATTAGAAGGAATAATAGGACCGAATACTACGAGAATATTTGAAGTAAGAATGTGGATGGATGAGAAAATAACCTTAGATAATATAAGTGCTATAAATTCAGAATATAAAGGTAAAGTAAAAGTAACATATAGAGCAATAACAGAACCAGAATATATGTTAGAAGATTTTTCAGATATAAAAAGATTAGCTATTGAAGATAAAGATATAGCTGGAGGAAGTGGAATTGTTAAAGTAAGTCATGAAGATGCCGAGATAGAAGATGCGGGATATAATGAATATGATTTAAACCCAGATGAAGCAATAGCTAATTTAAAACAAGAAGAATACAGGTATTATGGAGAAAACCCTAATAATTATGTAAGATTTAATAATGAGTTATGGCGAATAATTGGCCTAGTTAATACACCCGAAGGGCAACGAGTAAAGATAATAAGAGAAAAACAAGAAACTCAAGCTTGGGATTCTGGAGCTAAAAATGATTGGTCAAATGCTACTTTAAAAAA
>CANPZX010000064.1 GCA_947589195.1 uncultured Bacilli bacterium
TATATTATAGAAATCTGCCATTAATTTGATTCGATTAAATAACTCTTCTTTTAAATTAAAGTCAAATCTTCTCATATACATCATCTCCTTTTGCATGATGCATGATACCTCCACTAAAAAGAAGAGTCAAGTCATTAAGTATAGAAAGTTTTGTCTATCATCCTATAAAACACACAAATATATTAATTTCTAAAAGAGCAGGATAAGATGTTTACACATCAATACTAAACTACCCCTATTTCATAAAAGTTTAGTGATGTGTAAAACTGATTTCGTACTTACAAAATTCATCCCATTTTATAGGTTGACATAAAGAATATTACTAATAATATCAATATATTAAATAACAAAAATCATCCTACTTTGTAATTTTTATAAAATTTTATAGGATGATTGTGTTTATACAATATTGCAATATAAATAAATTATTTTTTTATAAAGGCATCTTTAGTGAAATGTCACTTGCGCATATTAATATATAATGGAAATAGGATTTTCTTATCGCCAACGATTACATTTAAAGTGGCCACGTTACTATCTAAATCATAAGTATAGGTAAAATCATCTATATCTGATAAATAAAATTCAACACAATTATCAAAGTCAAAATCATCAGCACAATTATCACTACCTATCGTACTTATAAATAAATCTCTCTCATCAGTAAGAATTGTTATAAAAGAGTTATTAACGGTTAATGTTTTTACAGCTTTAACTATAATAGATGCAGACAACATGAAAGCACTAGTATAAAATTCAACATTTTCATTCTCAAATATTATATAAGTTCGATAAGAAGTTAAACAATTCAATTCTCTTACATTTTTAGCATACAATCTTCCATTGACAAAAAGTTCGCCATTATTTTTAAGAATTAAAATATCCTCAAAGGGATAAACACACACAATTTGTTTTATTTCTTCTATTTTTATTGGCGGTAAGGTTTGTTTAGGTAACAACATATAAGTTTTTTCAATTATATCTTTTTGGGACAAATCATTTTGTGAAAGAAGGATTCGGATATCTCTACCATTATACTTAGTTTTATTGTATTTTACATTTTCTTGATAAATTAATTGCTTTTGTCCGTTTATGAGCCCATAAATACAGTTATTTTCATTCATTATTTTATCTAAATAAACATGAACAGTAAGATGATGTTTGAATATATAATATCTATCATTAGGAATACCATAATCATTTTCAAATATAGAAACAATTCCTCGCTCATCTAAATAATACTCATTGTAACTATTTTGAACATGATATACTCTAAGAATACTTAATCCTGTTTCTTTTGTAAAGCTTTTAAATTGATCATAACTTTCATTCAATAAAACTTTTTCATAAGTTTTAATAAAGTTTTGAATATGTTCTTCTATTCGATTAAATAAATCTTCTTCTACTTCTAATTGAACATGAAAATATTCACTAAGTACTCTTTCATTTCTAACTATTAATTTATTCATTTTCTTCACCTGTTTCTTCTAAATAAAGTTGTATTCCATACAACATTTTACTTTTCAGAAGTTCATCCATTTGTAAGTCATTAATATTTTCGTTACTGCATAAAATAACTTGAATTTTTAATTTTAAACATAAGTTTAATAATTCATGCAATTTATCTTGTAGATTTTTATGACCAACTATTTTTTGAATATTTTCTAAAATGATTATTTTTTTATCTTTTATATCCTCTAAGTTAATTTTTTCAATTGTTGTATAACTAAGTAAATGTTTATATTTAGAATTAAATTCTTTATCATATATAACAAAGAAAAAACGAAACCTATCAATTTTATCTAATCCAATTAAAAGGATAGGATTAGCAGTAGGCTCTTTTCCTTTAATAACATTATCTTTTATTGTACGTAAAAAAATAGTTGCCATTCTATTTTTCTCTAACATAAATTTATTCTCACCTCCATTTTCTTTTTATTTATAATCAACCTCATGGATACAGCTACCTATAAGGTCAATCATAATTCTTTCTTTTCCCACTATTAATATTAGTTCATCTTGATCATCCGATTTAAATTCAACATCATCAATTCCATTCATCATAATGCCATGACTTTTATTATCAAGATAATCATATTCTTTTATAATGATTGCTAACTTTTTATTATATAACATAATGAGGCAATTAGTACTATATAAGACTTTATTGCAGGTCATTGCTAAAGGATTGAATGTTACCGCTAAAGGAGATTCAAAATTCACTGTTAAGTACTCAATACTTTGATCATTATAAACAATGATTTTATTCATAACATTTTCTTCAAAAACATAATCTACATTGGTACGATATACTTTGTTATTACAATAAAGAATACCATCATCCGTCAATGTCAAAATATCATTAAATGGCGTTAAAATTAATTGATTAGTATATTTTATATATTGATAATGTGGAAAATACTTTTTAATCAAATTTTCATAATCTAAATAATTATCTTCTAATTCTTTATTAAATTTTTGAAATTTTTCCATCATGTTTTTTTGAATATCTAATTCTTCTTTAATATTCCTTTCTTTTTTACCATTTAAATATAAGAAATTATCTTCTATTTTTATCACATTTTGATCATCTATGACAATTAAATGAGCAAAGTAAAGTTTATTATAATCATTACTTACTAATCCCAACATATTTATTCTTAAATATCAACTTTTTGGAAATTCATGTTCTAATATAATTCCTGTTTTATGATAAAATTCAAGTAAATCCTTCTTAGTAATTGATTTTATATATGATTTATTCTCTTTTATAAATTTATCACATTCTTTATTTTCTAATAAATCTTCATAATTTTTTACTGGAAAACCTAAATAATCACTTACCACTTTTTCATTAACAACTATTATCTTCATAAATCCATCTCCATTAAATCTAACCACATTAATTAACTTGAATCTACTAAAGTAAAATATTTTTTACTTTTTAAAGCTTAATTTCAAATTGATTCTTAGTTATTTTACAAATAGCACCTTTTAAAAAGGTAAGACCATTTAAGAAATCAATAATTCTTCTTCGATCTTTATTTTTACAATCAACTAAATCGATTATAAAATTCTTTTTCATTTTTATCTTATTTAAATCTTCATAATTTTTTATTTTTACGATATTCATGCTTTTTCCTCCAATTTTTTGTCATACACATTCTTTATAATCTTTGTTCTATCTTCAATTATTTTTGTTACTTTTTCAAAATATTCTAAATAATCATCTTTACTTTTCAATTCAGGATTTTCAAAACTATGTTTTTCTTCAAAAAAGGAATCTATTGTATAATCATCATTGATATAATTATCTAATTGTCCTTCTTTCTTTAAATAATTTTTATCTACAAAATTTTTCCAAGATCCAAACTTATCTAACCACTCCTTTGTATGTTTAGTAGTATCATAAAAATGTAATAATTCTAAAATTGCTTTTTGTTTTTCAGAAAAGTTGCATTGTTCTTTTATCAAATAATAATTTCTTATTTTCATAAGTGTTATATCCCACATGTCATGACTTGCATATGCACCACTTCGGGCTTTATTAAAACCAAATGGAACAGGTATATAATTACCTAATGTATGATAATGTTTTATAAAATTTGAGATTGTATCATTATCAATAAAACAATTTTTAAAAACTTTATTTTTACTTGGTGATTCATACATTTCTTTGAATAATTCAAATGAAAAATCCGCTATCTTTACTCTAGAATTATTTTCTGCACTAAATACTTTTTTATAAAAACTATTAATAAGTCCTTGCACACTCGTCATAGTATCTGAATAATATTTTTCTTTACCATCAGCAGTACAAAACTTTAATATTTCATCATCCCACATCTCTTTATATATATCCTTTAATAAACCATTATTAATATCTGGATCACTTTTTTTAAAAGATGTTTTATATATAATATATTTTTCTATAGGATTTTTACTTTCAAAATATTTTTGCTTATAAAAAATTTTTTCTCCTCTTACATTTTTTCTTTTCAAAACTTCTCCAACAAAATCAAAATCAACTATATTTTCATCTTTAAAGAACTCTTTTACTTCCATTATGTTTCCTCCATAATATCATATATTTTTTTATCAATTTCTAATAATAAATATTTAAAATGATTTTTTAAGATATTTATTAAATTAATCAAATTTTCTTTATCATCTATTTCTTTCTTATTTTTTATTCCTATATATAAAACATAAATATTTTTAAAATTTCGATTAATATAATCTAAATAAATTTCATTATCAAAGTATTTAATAATTTTCTTTATACTATGACTATCTTTTTTTAATTCACGAAGAATATCAGAAGTTATTTTTAAATATTCTAAGTATTTAAAATAATTTGCTGGTAAATGGTCTAAATAATAATTAATAATATTACTATAATTAAAATAAAAGGGATGATTATATTGCTTTAGTTTTTTTATAACATCATCAGATAATCCTATTTCTTGGTACACTTGAACGGTATTTGCTTCTATTTCTTTAATGTTATCATTTAGTAAAAAGTCATATGAAACATGTTTTAATTTCTTGTTTTTTGATGTTTGACAAACTTTAATAATTGTACTTAAAGTTTCAATGGTAGGAGCAATCGTATTTTTACCATTAATAGCATTAAGAATAGTTGGTTTAGAAATAGACGGATTAAAAATGCGACAAGCTTTTAAAAATTCGGTTTTATTCATACCTAATTCTTTTAATATATATTTTAATTTATAAGATAATTCACTATTATTCATGATATTTTCCTTCTATTATTCAACATTTTTATCACTACTTTCTTTAGATAAAGGAACTGCATATAAATACCAATTAGTACCAAAATCATAATAAAAACCATGTTTAGCAAATATTTTGCTTATTTTATCTGCCACTTTTTCACAATCGGGGACATCATAATTATATAAATATTCACTTAATATACTATCCATAGATAATACTAAAGTATTAGGATAATAATATTCAAAATAATCTTCTATTTTCATATTTTCTTCTATAAAAATAGGAATATTTTTTAAATGATAATTACTATTTTCTAACGCTACTTCATAAGTTTTGCCCATACTATATATAATGACACCATCAGATAAACGATTATCATTATAATCTTTAGTTCGATATAAATAGGTAATTAAATCAAATACTAAAGATTCTAAATTATTATTGGAATAAATATTTTTCATTTAAATTTCTCCTTCCTAGATATATTGTAATATATATTTTACTTTCGTTCAATAAAAGTAAAACGTTTTTTACTTTTTCTGATATTTGTATCTATCATTTTTTATAAATGACATTCTTGTATTATACCTATTAATTTTACTATTAATACTTTTGGTAAAATCATATATTTATGCTAATATGTATGTAGCAAGAACACTTGCATATAATAAAAATGAGGAATATTTAACGTTGTGAATATCGCCTCTAAAAATGAGTTTTAACACCTAATTTAGGATGAGACACTCTATGAGTGTCTATTTTTTATAACTAATACCAATAAGGTAAAAAGTGATAAAATGATATAGATATATCTTTATAAACTCTTTTTTGCATCAATATCTACCTTATTCTTTTTCGAGTTTGGAGGACGCCACTCACATTAAATGTTTCTAAACAAATTATTCAAAAACAAATGCTTGTATAACAATATATTTTTAAATACTTTTTAAAAATTACTCATTATTCCCCATAAAAATTTTATCCCCTGATTTAACTGTATAATATACTCCAACATCATTACTAGAACTAGTATCTTTTACCAGTAATCTCTGTCCAACTGAAATTATATTACTTGCTAAGTTGTTCATATCTTTTAACTTTTCCACAGTTAAGCCAAATTTATTAGCAATACTCCATAAGCTATCACCTTTTTTAATTATATAATAGTTTTCATTAGCAGATTCTCCCGTAAAACTATATGGCACTCCAACATATCCAGCTATAGCTTTAACAACTGCTTCTGCATAATCTTCCCAATATTTCTTTAATAATTCTGCATCTGTACTATTATCTAAAAAACCATATTCAACTATAATAGCTTCTGTATTACCAGTATTACGATGTATAAAATAATAATCTTTACTTGAATCAGATGGATATCTTCTTTGATAATACTTTCTTACATCTCTTCCATTATTTTCTAATTCAGTAGCTATTCTTTTACTCAAAGCATCACTATTTCTTAATGCATATATAATTTCTGAACCTTGTCCACCACCAGCATTAATATGATTGCTAAGTACAATAACATCACTACCACTTCCATAAGGAGCAACAATCTTTTTAACTCGTTCATTAGGTTCTATTGTTTCATCAGTAGTTCTAACCATTGTATTTTCTATACCTAATTCATCTAATCTTTTATGAATATATTCAGATATTTTTAAAGTATATTCTTTCTCTATTATTCCATTACCTGTAGCTCCCGCATCACTACCTCCGTGTGCAGGAATAGGAAAAGTCCAAAAATATCATTATTTCTTAAAATTCAATGTTCCATTCTATTTCTATA
>CANPZX010000065.1 GCA_947589195.1 uncultured Bacilli bacterium
TATAGACACTTCCTTCCTTGTTTAATATTTTATCATACTCTCCATATTTTTGTGTCTATATTTCTATCCTAACACCACATTATCATTGTAATAATAACGAAAAAACTACTACTTGGAAGAAAACAAAATTTGTTTGCCCAATGGATGTGGGAAATAAAGAAGAAAATGATGAGCATTCTTTTTATGGAAAAATAGTTGAATCACATGAAACATATATTATAGTCGAGCCAAATGAAGATGAAGAAGAAAGGAAAAGTTCTGATAAATTTCGTATTGATTTAGGAAAAAATAATGATGCCATATATGTGGTAGGTTCAAATGTTAAAATTACCTATGTTGGTGGCATCAATGAAAGTTATCCCGCCCAAATTGGTACAACCAAAATAGAATTAAAGTCTGTAGATGATTTTACTTTAATATTTAATAAAGAACCGGGGAAAGTAATGCACACTATAATAGATAAAAAAAATAACACTCAATATGATTATAATATTTATAGTTATCAAGGAACTGTTGAAATAATCATTAATAATAAAACATACACCTTAGAAGAAGCATTAAAGAATAATAAAATAACTATGGAAGAAATTATTGCCAAAGCTAATAAAGACTTTCCTAATGCCGCATCTTATGATGATGGAGGAAGTATTGAATATCACTATGATAATTACACAATTATTAAATTTCATACTATAGACGGAAATAGAGATATATATTTTGGAAATAAGGATTTAAACATACACGATATAAAAAAGTAGATATTAGTTAAATCATTTTTAATGTTTCTTTAATTTTTGTAATATACAATTTTAAAAGTTGGAGGTGGCAATAGTGCGAATTTTAGTTGTTGAAGATGAAGAAACAATCGCTGATATTATTGCGACAAAATTACGACGGGAAAAGTATGAAGTTGATACTAGTTATGATGGCGAAGATGGATTGTATAAAGCTTTATCTAACATATATGATTTAATCATTCTTGATATAATGTTGCCTAAAATTAATGGCTTAGAAATACTAAAAGAAATTAAAAAAAATGGCATAAGTGCTAATATTATCTTGCTTACTGCTAAGTCTTTATTAGATGATAAATTAAAGGGCTTTGATATGGGAGCAGACGATTACCTAACTAAACCATTTCATATTGAAGAATTAATTGCCCGTGTAAATGTTCAACTAAGAAATATGGGAAATGCTAAAACTAAAAATATATTAGAATATAGTGATTTATCATTAAATATTAGGACATCTATTCTAACTTGTAAATGTACTAACGAATCAATAAATATCCCTTATCGCGAATTCTTATTACTTGAATATTTTATGAATAATAAAGAACAAATTATTTCAAAAGAACAAATTTATAATAAGGTTTGGGGAATTGATACCGATTATGAGTCTAATAATTTAGAGGCCTATCTATCCTTTTTAAGAAAGAAAATAAAAATAATTGGCTCAAAAGTAAATATTAAAGCCGTCCGTAATTTAGGATATAAAATGGAGGAATAAAGGAATATGGAAAATCTAAAAAAGAAAACATTTTTTACAATTTTCATTATAATTTCTTTATTTGCTTTTGTTTTTGCTACTTTCTTTAATGTTCAGACATATCATCGAGAATATGAGGGAATTTTAAATAATTTAACAAGAATGAAAAATTTAATGCTCAAAAGACCTGAACCCTTTGATAGAGAAATGAAACCCATAAGTGATGATGAACTTCGCAATAGAAAAGTTATGGATTATGAAGTTTATACATTTATTTTAAATGATAATAATGATATTGTTGATAAAATAAGTCATAGTGATAATGCTATTAGTGATGAAATAATAACTAAAGCTAAAAATATTATTGCTAATAATAATTCAAACAAAATAAAAATAGGTTGCTTATATTGGAATAAATATGCTTACAATTATGAAGATGGCAATTCTTTAACCATTGTAAATATTTCTAATAAGAGAAATATGCTACTTACTAACTTACTAATCTCTTTATTGTTAGTTTTTATTGGGGAAATTATTATTTATATCATTTCTAAAAAAATAACAGAATGGATTACAAAACCAGTTTTGGAAAGTTTCAATAGAGAAAAAGAATTTGTTGCCAATGCTTCTCACGAACTAAAAACCCCTCTTGCTGTTATGATGGCTAATATTGATTGCCTAGAAGAAAATAAGAAAAGCGAAAAATGGATTAATAACTTAAAAAATGAATCTGACAGAATGAGTAATTTAATTACCAAACTACTTGATTTATCTAAGACAGAATATTTAAAAAAAGAAAATTTTAGCGAAAATAATCTTTCAATGATTATAGAAAAAAGAGCACTTACATTTGAAAGTTTGGCCTATGAAAAAAATATAACCATTGAAACTAATATTACGGAAAAAATAAATTTCTTTTGCCATAAAGAAAGTATCGATGAATTAATAGCTATTTTAATCGATAATGCTATTAGTCATGGTAAAGAAACTAGTAAAATTAAAATTAATTTAACTAATAATAAAGAAATAAAATTAGAAGTCATTAATGAAGGAGAACCCATTTTAGAAAATGAATGTGAAAAAATATTTGAAAGATTTTATCGTAATGATAAAAGTCATAATCGTAAAAGTGGAAGATATGGTCTAGGTCTTGCCATTGCTAAAAATATTGTCTTGGCCCATAATGGCAATATTAAAGCTTATTCAAAAAATGGTTATACTACTTTTGAAGTTAAATTTAAAACAAACGAACATTAACAAAAAAGTTAGTGTTTTTTTAATGTTTCTTTAATATTTACATCCTAAAATAATATTGTTAATACAAGGAGGATATTATGTTTATATTTAAAAATGCCTGGATTTCAATTAAAAGGAATAAAGGAAGAAATATTTTAATAGGAATAATAATTTTAATTATTGCTTGTGCTTGTACGATAACCCTAGCTATAAAAAATACGGCAGTTGATTTGATTAATTCCTATAAAAGTGCTTATGACAAAGAAGTAAGCATTAGCTTTGATAGAACTAATATGATGAAAGATTTTGACCCATCCCAACAAGAAGGAAGAGAAAATGCTCGCGAAAAATTTGATAATATTGCTAATTTTACAATTAGTGATGTCGAATCTTTCGCGGATAGTGAGTATATTGAAAGTTATTATTATACTTATGGAATTGGCTTAAATGGCAATAATATTGAAAAAGCTGAAATTGAATCAAATAATAATATGCCCAATGGTTTTGGACGTGGAAAAGGGAATAATATATCAACTACTGATTTTACTCTAACTGGATATAGTTCATTAGATGCTATGAGTGAATTTATAAATGGTACTTATACAATGAATGAAATAACTGATAATGCCTGGGATATAGCCTTTGATGGCAACTATGTTTTTATAAATCAAGAACTAGCTGATTACAATAATTTAAACTTAAACGATAAAATAAAGTTAGAAGATGAAGATAACAATACTTATGAATTTGAAATTATTGGTATATTTAAAGAAAACGAAGAAGGAAGTACTAATGTAATGTCAATGTTTTCCAATTCCGCCAATACCTTGGTAACAAATGCAAGTGCTGTTGTAAGCATCACTACAAGTAATGAAGAAATAAATGCCACGATTAATCCAACTTTTATTATAGATTCTTATAATAATGTCGAAAAACTACAAACGGAATTTTATGAAAAAGGTTTAGATGAAAACTTTATTCTTCAAACAAACGAAGAAGAAGCAACCAGTGGGGTATCAAGCATTCAAAACATTAATTCATTCGCAACAACATTTTTAAGTTTAACATTTATTATCGGGGGAATTGTCTTATTGGTAATCAATATGATAAATATTCGAGAAAGAAAATATGAAATAGGAGTTTTAAGAACAATTGGTATTAGTAAGTTTAAATTAACTATGCAATTTGTCTTAGAACTGGTTATTGTAGCTGTAGTTGCACTTATACTTGGAGCTTCAATTGGTGCCGTAAGTTCTAAAGGAGTAAGCAATTCACTTTTAAAAAGTGAAATAAATAGTAGTAACGAAAGAAGTGAAGAAACGTTTAAAAACTTCGGGGGACCTAATATGAATGGCGGAATGCCAGATCGGGGGAATAAAGGCGAATTGAGAGTCAAAGGTATGCCTGTTGTAGAGGCTTACGACTCTATTGATGCTGTTGTAGATATTAAAGTTTTATTAGAATTATTAGGTATTGGACTTTCACTCGTCTTAATAAGTTCAATTGCTTCAATGATTAGTATCGAGAGATTTTCCCCACTTACAATATTGAAAGAGAGGTCTTAAATAATGGCAAATAAAACAAATAATTATACTTCCAAAAAACAAATAATTAAAAACAATGAAGAAACAAAAATAAAAGAAAAAAATGCTTCTTCAAAAAATGTCATTTTAAGCATTAAAAATGCTAGTTATCGGTATAGTGATGCCGAAGAAGATGATTATGCTTTAAGAGATGTAAGTTTTGATTTTGAAAGTGGAAAAATGTATGCTATAAGAGGTCGAAGTGGTACGGGGAAAACGACATTACTATCTTTAATAAGTGGCCTTGAAAGATGTACGGAAGGAGAAATTGTCTTTGATGGTCAAAGCCTAAATAAAATGAATTTAGACAAATATCGTAATAGTGATATTGGTATTGTCTTTCAAAGTTATAATCTTCTTCCCTTTATGACAGCTGCTGAAAATATTATTCTTTCAATGGATGTAAGTGGGCTAAAAATCAAAAACAAAAAAGCCAAAGCCATTGAACTTATGGAAAAAGTTGGCTTGAAAGAGACTTATGCTGACCGTAAAGTTTTAAGATTATCTGGTGGAGAACAACAAAGGGTAGCTATTGCCAGAAGTTTATCATATAATCCGAAAATGATAATTGCTGATGAACCAACTGGAAATCTTGATAAGCAAACAGAAAGTGAAATTCTAGAAATATTTAAAAAGTTAGCCCATGAAGAAAAGAAATGTGTTATTATTGTGACTCATTCCCAAAATGTATGTGATACAGTTGATGTAATATATGATTTAAAAAAAGTAAAATAATATTATATTTTCTAAAAGCAAGTTCTTTCTTTTAAAACTTGTTTATTTAATATCATTTTTGTTTAAAAAGCATTGTCAAACAAATGTTCTTGCTATATAATATTTTTATCAAAGGGGGAATTTTGTATGAATCAAGATAAAATGCATTTAGTCAATAAAATATTTAATAATGAAACAATTAGAACAATTTGGGATAAGGAAGAAGAAAAATATTATATTAGTGTAGTTGATATTGTTGGCATTTTAGTAGATAGTAAAAATCCTAGACACTATTGGAATGTATTAAAAGGTCGATTAAAAGATGAAGGAAATGAAACGGTCACAAATTGTGACCAGTTGAAATTGAAAGCTAATGATGGAAAATATCGCTTAACTGATGTTGTTGATATTGAAGGAATGTTTCGCATAATTGAATCAATTCCCAGTAAAAATGTAGAGCCTATTAAACAATGGTTGGCAAAATTAGGTAGCGAAAGAATTGATGAAGTGTTTGATCCTTCAATTGCCGCACAGAGGTCTATAGATTTATATAGAGCAAAAGGTTATGATGAAAAATGGATTACTAAAAGAATACAAGGTATTCAAGATAGAAAAGAACTTACAGATACTTGGAAAGAAAATGGTATTTCTGAAGGTAAAGAATTTGCTATATTAACTAATGAAATCTATAAAACTTGGTCGGGAATGACTGCTAAAGAGTACAAAGAATATAAAGGACTTCACAAAGAAGCACTTCGGGATAATATGGATAACATAGAAGTATCCCTAACAGATATAAGTGAAGAAGTAACTAAAAGATTAGCAAAGAAAATTAAACCTAAAGGATTAAAAGAAAATATAAAAGTTGCTCATGCTGGGGGAAAAGTTGCTAAAAATACCAGAGATGAAATTGAAAATTTACTTGGAGAGTCAATTATTACTAAACAAAATAAATTGAACTATCAATATGTAGATGAAAAAGAAAAAATAACAAATAAAAATTAGGTTTGAACAATACTAGTTTCATATCAAGAATAGGAAATAATTAGTTAGTATTTCTAACCAACTAAAAATAAATGTTATTAGGAGGAAACAATGCAAGAAAGTAATATTATTTTATATGAAACCGAAGATGGAAAGGTTAATATAGATGTTATTTTAAAAGCTGAAACAATCTGGCTTACCCAAAAAAACATGGCTGAATTGTTTGATTGCTCGAAAGATAATATAGGATTACATTTAAAAAATATTTTTTTAGATAAAGAATTGGATAAAAATGCAACTACCGAGATTTT
>CANPZX010000066.1 GCA_947589195.1 uncultured Bacilli bacterium
AAAAATAGCAAATGGGGGGGGGGATTATTTAAGAGTAAGAAAGTAAAACTTACATCTTTAATAATTCTCCTAATAACTTTATTAATAGGGGTAACATATGCCTATTGGCAGACAACATTTACTCAAGTAGATGCTAATAAATTAGCTAGTGATTGTTTTAAATTACAATTTAGTGAAGGAAATAATATTGATTTAGAAGAAGCAATACCGATATTAAATAGTGAAGGAGAAAAGTTGACTCCTTATAATTTAAGTATCAAAAATATATGTGAAGCCGAGACAAAATATCAAGTCAATTTAGAAGTTTTAAAAAATGACCAAAGACTAGATAGTCAATATGTGGCTTTAAAAGTAAATGGTGAAGATTCAAAACTATTGAATACTTATAGTAAAAGTGATGGTATCTTAGAAGACCACGCTGAAAGTTATAAGATAGCTGAAGGTCATTTAAGAAAAGACCAAGTAGTTAACTTTGAAGTAAGATTATGGATGGATGAAAGCATTACGATAGAAGATGCCGAGGCAACAATGAACAAAATCTTTGAAAGTAAAATAACTGTTGAAGCAGCAGTAGAAAAAACTGAAGGCAAGTATAAAGAAGATATCTTAAATGGAGCAGATCCAGTATTAAATGATAAACTTATCCCAGTAGTAATTGACGATAAAGGAAAAGTAACAAGAGCCGATGAAGATGCCAAATGGTACAATTACTCTAATCAAGAGTGGGCAAATGCAGTTATTTTAAATGATAACGTTGATACTCCGGAAGTAGGAGCAACAATAAATGAAAGTGATATCGAAAGTTATTTTGTCTGGATACCAAGATATCGATATAAAATATTTAATGATGAGAAATATGATAAATTATCAGAAGAAATAGAAGATAGAGTACAAACAATTCAAGTCGTATTTGAAAATAAGGATACTGAAAAATCAACAGGAGATAAAAAGGATGAATGGCTAACACATCCGGCTTTCACTGCTTTCAATACCAATGGTATTTGGGTCGGCAAATTTGAAACAGGATATAAAGGAGCAAATAGCAAAGAAGAAGCTCAAAAAAATCCAACTGATGAAAATGATGCTATAGAAGAAGCTAAAAATGTCATCATTAAGCCTAATGTGTATAGTTGGCGAGGTATTCAAGTTTCTCGGGCTTATGTAGTTGGAAGAAATTATGAAGAAAGTTTAAATAGTCATATGATGAAGAATACCGAATGGGGAGCAGTAGCTTATTTAAGTCAAAGTATTTATGGCTCAAGAGAAGAAGTAAGAATCAATAATAATTCCGATTATTTAACAGGATATGCCGCTAAGACAGCTCCCACAACTGGTTATACGGCTACGAATGAATCATGTACTCAATATCCAAATGCTTGTAATGAATATGGTGGTGCCACTAAAGGAGAAGACGGTACTTTAAATACACAATATTTTAATCAAGAAAGTGTTAAAGCAAGTACCACGAATAATTATAGCGGAATATTTGATATGAGTGGCGGAGCCTGGGAATATATGATGGCAGGTATGGCAGATGGACCTGAATCTACAACATTATCAAGTGGAAGAAATAATGTATACAATTCCGGATTTAATGGAAAATTAACTTGCCCAGAATGTACTGCTTCAGGAGTTGATTTAAATATTATTGAAGTAAAAAATGGAATAGATTTACCAAACGATTCAAAATTTTATGATATGTATACATATAGTGCTAATGGTAATGATAATAGTCGTTGTATCTTTGGTGATGCGACGGGAGAATTAGGTCCATTTAAAAATATTCAATATACAGGAACAAGTGAAGAAATTGTTGTTCAAAGTCGTGTTATAAGTAGCTGGTATAATGACACCGGCTATTCTGTGTCTGCGAGCAGTCCGTGGGTGTCTCGTGGAGGTGGTCACGACGACGGTATAGTAGCTGGTCTGTTCTCCTTCGGTATGGACGACGGCCGTGCAAGTAGCGTCATTAGTTTTCGCCTTGTCCTTGCTTTTGAAAAATAAATATTCTATAAATAAGTTTACGAAGATAATAAAAAATGCTATAATTTAAATGGATGGTGAACTTATGAAAAAAATAAATTTTGAGTTTAATAAATTATTACTTGTTCAAATGATATGCTCTTTAATTTTTATTGTATATGGTATCTTTGGTATTTATAGTACCTTAACTACTAAATCTTTAGCTATTATTTTTGGCATTTTATTAATTTTAAATAGTGTTTTTGAGTTTATTTCCTACTATAATAAAAAACGTTATTTTTTATATCAATTTAGCAACATTATGGGAATTTCCTATATTTTAATCGGTTTATTTGCTATTTTTTATCCTAAAGTTAAATTGGAATATTTAGGAATAGCTTCGGGCCTTTTTTTAATCGTTAATAGTGTAAATAAATATATGATTTATACAAAACTAAAGACCGCCAAGGAAGAATGTGCTCATATTTATTTATTATCTGCTTTAGTAATTGCTTTTATGGGAATAATAAATATTCTAAATCCTTTTTCAACAATGGCTATAACGACATCAACTTCTATCTTATTAATTGTTTACAGTGTTTTAAATATTAGTAATTTAGTTTTGATAAAGAATAGAAGTAAAAAATTATTGAAAAGTGTTAAGTAAACATAACCTAAAAAGTTATGTTTTTAATTGCTATTTTTTTAAGACTTGGTTATACTATATATAAAGAGAAGAGGGTGTTAAAAATGGCTAAGATAGTTGATATAGAAGCAAGAGAAATATTAGATTCTAGAGGTAATCCCACAGTTGAAGTAGATATGCTTATTGATAATGGAGTAAAGGTAAATGCATCAGTTCCAAGTGGGGCATCAACAGGAAGCAGAGAAGCACTAGAACTTAGAGATAATGACTTATCAAGATACCAAGGAAAAGGTGTTCTAAAAGCCGTTGCTAATATTATGAATATTATTAGACCAAAACTTCTAAATCAAGAATTGGATCTAGTTGCCATCGATAAACTTTTAATTAACTTAGATGGAACTCCTAACAAAAGTAATCTCGGAGCTAATGCCATTTTAGCGGTATCTCTAGCGACAATAAAAGCTTTAGCTAAAAGTGATAATAAAGAGTTATATGAGTACTTATCTTCTGGTAAAGCAACATTACCTATCCCTCTTATAAATATTATTAATGGTGGAGTTCATGCGGCCAATAATTTAGATATTCAAGAATTTATGATCGTACCTGTAATGAAAACGTTTAAAGAAAAAATTCGTTGCGCTTCAGAAATATTTCATACTTTAGGTAAAATCTTAAAAGAGCAAAAGTTATCTACAACCCTAGGCGATGAAGGAGGATATGCTCCTGATTTAGCTTATAATAGTTTAGCTTTAGATTTTATAATGAAAGCCATTAAAGAAAGTAATTATACACCTGGAGTTGATGTCTATATTGCTTTAGATGTTGCAGCTTCGGAAATGTATAATAAAGAAAGAAATACTTATCATTTAGACAATAAAGAAGTATCAAAAGAAGAACTTACTCGTTATTATCTAGCTTTAATAAAAAAATATCCTATCATTAGTATTGAAGACCCTTATTATGAAAATGACTTTGAAAGTTTAACCCTTTTAACTAAAGCTATTGGGGATAAAGTAATGTTAGTTGGAGATGATTATTTCGTTACCAATTCCAAATACTTAGAAGCTGCATCAATTACCCAAAGTGGGAATGCTATTTTATTGAAAGCTAATCAGGTAGGTACAATTTCAGAAATGTTAAAAACTATTATAACTGCGGAAAAAAATAACTATAAAATGATTATTTCTCATCGAAGTGGGGAGACTTTAGATACCTTTATAGCTGACTTTGCTGTTGGTTTAAATATTCCTTTTATTAAAACTGGTTCTGTTTCTCGAGGAGAACGGATAGCTAAATATAATCGTTTACTGAAAATTGAAGAACAACTTCGTAAACAATAGCTTTACAAAGCAAGTTGTTTTTCTTATATTTTCTATGATATAATACTTTATAGGTGATAAGTGAATGAAAAAAAACATGAAGATTGAAACAGAAGAACAAAAAGAAATGAAAAGGTTTGTCTTAGTATTACTAGGAGTTGTAGTGGTGGTTATTGGTATTTATTTTTTTACCAAAGCTTTTGTCACTAAAGATTTATTTAAAGAAGAAACAAATGATCAAACATATGCAACTGGAGTTGTTTCAGAAACAGCAGCCATTGTCGGTAATATGTTAACTCGTCCCGAAAATGAATACTATGTTGCTTTATTTTCTTTAGAAAATAATCAAGCTAGTTATTATGATGCTATTATCTCTAAATATAGTGGCGATAGTGAAAACAAAAATAAATTAAAAGTTTATTATGTTGATTTAGCCAATAAATTAAATGAAAAATATTTAGCTAATGAAGATAATAAAGCTACAACTAAATATAAAGATTTAGACAGTTTACGTTTAGGTGATTTTACCCTTATTAAAGTAAAAAAAGGTAAAGTTAGTAAATTATTAACAAGTATCGAAGATATCAAAAAGGAATTAAGTAATGATTAATTCTTTTTTAATGCTCAAAAATATGATATGATTATTTTAGAAAAATAGAAGGGTACTTGTTATATGGACAATAATATAAGAAAAGGTTTTAGCTTAAAAGAAATTACAATTATTATTATTCTTACTTCCATTATTACTAGCATAACGACTGGAATAATAGTTTATAATCAAAATAAATTAACTAAAAATATTACTTATCATGATTTAAGTAAAGATAGTGCTTTACAAGAATTTATAAGTGTTTATGCCTCTTTAATCGATGATTACTATGAAAATGTTGATAAACAAAAGATGCTAGAAAGTGCTATAAGTGCCATGTTTAATTATCTAGGGGAAGATTATTCAACTTATATGAATGAATTAGAAACTAAAGCTTTAGCGGAAAAATTAAAAGGGGAATATTCGGGGATTGGTATAGGTTTTAATACTGATTATGAAATAACTAGTATTTCCAAAAATTCTCCAGCTAAGGAAGTTGGTTTACAAATTGGTGATAAAATATTAACTATAGATAACTATGATACGGCGACTAATGCTAGTGATGATATTGCTAATTATATAAAAGGCAAAAAGATTGGAGAAAAAGTTAAGATAACTATTTTACGAAATAATGAAACATTAAATTTTGAATTAGTAGTATCAAGGATTTTAACGGAATCTGTTTCCACAAATATTTATAATAATCATATTGGTTATTTAAAAATATCAACTTTTTCTAATACTTTGAAAGAACAAACAGTTAATGCTTTAAATGAATTAGAAACACAAGGAATTGATAGATTAATTATTGATCTAAGAAATAATACCGGTGGTTATTTATCGGCTGCGACCGATGTTGCTAGTCTTTTCTTAGAAAAAGGGAAAACAATTTATTCTTTAGAAGAAAATAGTGGTTTAAGTACTTATAAAGATGAAACAAATGAAAAAAGAGATTATAAAATTGTTTTAATTTTAAATGGTCAAAGTGCCTCAGCTTCCGAAGTTTTAGCAGCTGCTTTAATTGATAGTTATGGCGCTAAATCTGTTGGTACGGTATCTTACGGTAAAGGTAAAGTTCAACAAACTCATTCTTTAAGTGATGGTAGTATGGTTAAATATACAACTGCTAGATGGCTAACTCCTAATAATATATGTATTGATGGTATTGGGATAACTCCAGATTATTATATTGAAAATGATATTAATGAGGATATTTCGGTTGATTATCAATTAGAAAAAGCTATAGCGGTAAGTGAAGAATAATAGAACATTTAAATTGAATTTATTAAATGTTTATCTTATACTATAGATAACAATAGAAAAGAGGATAAAGAATGAAATTAGAAAGATTTAAGAAAAATAAAACGATAAGAAATATCCTCCTAACTCTAGGGCTAATAAGTGTTCTGGGGGGGGGGTATTTTAATAATTAGAACATACGCCTTATATCAAAGTGAAAAAGAATATAATGTAATTAAAGGAATAGTGCCTGATTTTGGTTATGATGTAAAACTTGCTATCCAGGTTAATGGCACAAAAGCCAATGATGCTCCCGCTCGAGGCTTATATAAAACCGAAGTGCAATGTAATAATGAAGCAACCGGAGAATGGGATTATAATGC
>CANPZX010000067.1 GCA_947589195.1 uncultured Bacilli bacterium
AGAGTAAGAAAGTAAGGCTTACATCTTTAATAATTCTCTTAATAACTTTAATAATAGGAAGTACCTATGCCTTATGGCAAATAACCCATATCCAAACCGGATTAAATAAATTAGCAAGTGATTGTTATGATATTGAATTTAGTGAACAAGATAATATTGTATTAGAAGAAGCCATACCGATATTAAATAGTGAAGGAGAAAAGTTAACTCCTTATACATTAAGTATTAAAAATATCTGTGATGCTGAAACTAAATATCAAGTAAATTTAGAAGTAACTGATAATAGTTTAAATAGTAAATATATTGATTTAAAAGTAAATAGTGATGATTATAAGATGTTAAATAAATATGCAACAAGTGAAGGTATTTTAGAAGAAAATTTAGAATCCTATAAAATAGGAGAAGGCCATTTAAGAAAGAACCAAGTAATAAATTATGAAATAAGGTTATGGATGGACGAAGATATAAGTGCTGATGAAACAGAAGCGATGAATAAAAGTTTTCGAAGTAAAGTAACAGTTGAAGCAGTAGCAGAGAAAACTGAAGGTAAATATAAAGAAGATATTTTAAATGGAGCAGATCCAGTATTAAAAGATAAATTAATTCCAGTAGTAATAGATAATCAAGGAAAAGTAACAAGAGCAGATGAGAATGCTAAATGGTATAACTATAGTAATAGAGAATGGGCCAATGCCGTAATATTAAATGATAATGTTGACACTCCGAAAGTAGGACAATCTATAGATGAAGAAGATATAGAAAGTTATTTTGTCTGGATACCAAGATATCGATATAAGATATTTAGTGATACTAGATATGCTAGTTTATCAGAAGAAATAGAAGATAGAGTACAAACAATAGATATAATATTTGAGACTAAAGATATTGAAACATCAAATGGAAATATAAAAGGAACATGGTTAACACATCCAGCATTTACTTCATTTGATACTAATGGGATCTGGGTAGGCAAATTTGAAACGGGATATAAAGGAGCAACTAATACTGTTGGTGCTCAAGTAAATCCAGAGAATGAAGAAGATGCAAAAAGTAAAGTAAGTCAAGTTATAATCAAACCAAATGTATATAGTTGGCGAAGTATCCAAGTAGCTAAAGCGTATATTGTATCTTATAATTATAAAAGAGAATTAGATAGTCATATGATGAAGAATACTGAATGGGGAGCAGTTGCATATTTACAACAAAGTATCTATGGAAGCAGACAAGAAGTAAGAATCAATAATAATTCTAGTTATTTAACTGGCTATGCGGCCAAAACCGTTCCAACAACAGGATATACTGCTACAAATGAGTTATGTAGTGAACATCCAACTGCTTGTAATGAATATGGCCCCGCTGCCAAAGGACAAGATGGGGATTTAAATACTAATTATTTTAATCCATCAAGTGTTGTAGCTTCAACTACAAATAATTATACTGGTATTTTTGATATGAGTGGAGGAGCATGGGAATATATGATGGCTGGTATGGATGACGGCACGGGTAAATTATCAAGTGGAAGACATAATATATATAATTCCGGATTTAATGGTAAATTAACTTGTCCGACTTGTGATAGTGGTTCTGTTTCAGGAGTTGATTCCAAAATTACAAAAGTAGAAAATGGTATAGAATTACCAGATGACCCAAAATATTATGATATATATCCATATAGTAATAATGCTAATGATAATAGCAGGTTTATCTTTGGTGATGCGACTGGCGAGATGGGTCCATTTAAAAGTATTGAGTATACTGGTACCAGTGCAGGAGCAGTTCCTCAAACTAGATACATAAGTAGTTGGTATAATGATAATAGCTATCCTGTATTCTCCAGCCACCCCTGGGTGAACCGTGGAGGCAGTTATAACGACGGCGGTACGGGAGCTGGTCTGTTTTCCTTTAGTAGGTACCACGGCGTTGCGGATGGCCTCATTGGTTTCCGTCTTGTCTTAGCTTTCTAAACTTATCTTTACTTTCCTGTTCTGACAATTTTTGTATAAAAAAATTATTAAACTTACATTATATACATAGAATAATACTAGGAGGAAAATATGTTTAATAATTATGGTTTAGAAATAACAAAGTTGTTTAGAGAAGCCGAAAATTTTCGAAAAGAGTTAAGACACCCTTATGTTGGTAGTGAACATTTACTTTTAGCTATTTTAAATAATGATAATGAAATATCAAAATATTTAAAAAATTATAATATAAACTTTGATAAATTTAAATCAGAGTTAATTAAAGTAGTAGGGAGTGCGACCAAAGATACAGATTTTGTTTTATATACCCCTTTACTTAAAAGAATTATCGAAAATGCAACCAATGATGCTTTAGAACAAAACTATAAACAAGTAAGTGTAAGACACCTATTCTTAGCTTTACTAGAAGAAGGTGAAGGAGTAGCTATTCGTCTTTTATTAGGAATGGGTGTTGATCTTGATGAAATATATGAACATTTTAAAATAAATTTAATTCATAAACAAAGTGATAAACAAGAAGTTATGGAAGTAGGTACTCTTTTAAATAAAGAAGTAGATAATGATGAAATAGTTTATGGAAGAGAAGAAGAAATAACATTAATTATAGAAACCTTAATGCGTAAGAAAAAGAATAATCCCTTATTAATTGGTAAAGCCGGAGTAGGTAAAAGTGCTATTGTTGAAGAATTAACAAGAAGAATTAATAAAGGATTAGTACCTAAAGCTTTACTGGATAAAAAAATAGTTATGTTAGAAATGGGTTCTTTAGTATCCGGGACAAAATATCGGGGTGAATTTGAAGAAAGACTTACCAAAATAATTAAAGAATTAATTGAAAATCAAGACATTATTCTATTTATTGATGAAATTCATACCATTATAAATGCTGGCGGTGCAGAAGGAGCAATAAATGCTAGTGATATCTTAAAACCTTATCTTGCTAGAGGAGATATTAAAATAATCGGGGCCACTACAAGTGATGAATACTATAAGACTATTTATAAAGATAAAGCTTTAGAAAGAAGATTTTTAACTATTCAAGTAGAAGAACCAGATAAAGAAAAAACCAAAGCCATCTTAAATAAAATTAAGAATGAATATGAAAAACATCATCAAATAGAAATAACTGAAGAAAATATTACTAATATAGTAGAACTAGCTGATAAATATATCACTAATAAAAATAATCCTGATAAAACCATTGATTTATTAGATATGGTTTGTTCTAATAAAAAACTAAAAGAATTAAATTATGAAAATTTAAGTAAATTAAATAAAGAATTAAAAGAAGTTTCCCAAGAAAAAGAAGAATTTGTTAAAAATGGGGATTATGAACAAGCTAGTATCTGGAAAAATAAAGAACAAGCTTTAAAAACTAAAATTAATAATTGTTTAGAAGATAAAAGACCTAAGATAACTTATGAAGATATATTAGAAGTAGTTGCCAAAAAAGCTAATGTCCCAATTTTAGAAGATAAAAAAGAAATATTTAATAATATTAAAAAGTCTTTAAAAAATATAATTGGTCAAGAACAAGCTATATCATTAATATTAAAAAATATTTGGCTTAAATTAAATAAAATGAATAAACCATTATCTTTGTTATTAGTAGGTCCTAGTGGTGTAGGTAAAACCGAAACAGTTAAAACAATAGCTAATAGTATCCCGAGTAGTAAGTTTATTAGACTTGATATGAGTGAATATAATCTAGATACCTCAATTAATAAATTAATCGGAGTAAGTGCCGGTTATGTTGGTTATGATGATAGTTATATATTTAGAGAAGTAATAGATAATCCCTATGCTATTATTTTAGTAGATGAAATTGAAAAAGCTCATCCTCGAGTTTTAAATTTATTTTTACAAATTATGGATGAAGGCTTTGTTCATGATGCCAAGGGTGAAAAAATTAATTTTAACAATACCATGATTTTTATGACAAGTAATATCGTTAATAAAGAAAGTGTTGGTTTTACTAAACTTTCTAATAATAATTTACAAGAATATTTTACCAAAGAATTTATGGGTAGATTTAGTGATGTTATAACATTTACTAATTTAAAAAATGATGTATTACTACAATATGTCCAAGAAAGATTAAAAAATTCTAAAATTAATCCGGATAATTTAATTAAAGAAGCTAATTGTAAAGAATATGGAATGCGTAATTTAAATAATTTAATTAATAAATATAATAATGAAATTGATATTGAAATTAGCATTTAAAACATGTTATTATTATAACGTAATAAAAAAATAATTCGAATTATATAATAGTTATTACATTTAATATTCGTGTTTTTTGGTCAAAGCATTAAACACTTTTATATAGTCTAGGACGCTTCCTAGGCTATTTTTTGTTATCGAATTTAAAAGTTGTGTTATAATTTAGATAAGTTGAAAGGTGATATTATGAAAATCTATAATACTTTAAGTAAAAAAATTGAAGAATTTATTCCTTATGATGAGAAAATTGTTAGAATGTATACTTGTGGACCTACTGTTTATAGCTATGCTCATATTGGTAATTTAAGAACATATATTATGGAAGATATTTTAGAAAAAACTTTAAATTTTTTAGGATATAAAGTAATAAGATGTATGAATATTACTGATGTTGGTCACTTAACTAGTGATGCTGATTCTGGCGATGATAAAATGGTTAGTAGTGCTAAAAAGGAACATAAAACAGTTTTAGATATTGCTAAATTTTATACGGATGCTTTTTTTAAAGATATGCAAGAATTAAATAATAAAAAGCCTGAGATTGTCAGTCCTGCGACCGAAAATATTGATGAGTATATCAAAATTATTCAAAAATTATTAGCTACTGGCTATGCTTATCAAGCCGGAGGAAATGTTTATTTTGATACATCTAAATTAAAAAAATATTATGTTTTAACCAATCAAGAAGCTCATGATTTAATCGGGGGAGTAAGAGATACAGTTGAAATAGATACTAACAAAAAAAATAAAAATGATTTTGTTTTATGGTTTACAAAAAGTAAATTTGAAGATCAAGAATTAAAATGGGATAGTCCTTTTGGTTTAGGATATCCTGGTTGGCATATTGAATGTTCTGGAATTAGTATGAAATATTTAGGCGAATACTTAGATATTCATTGTGGAGGAATAGATAACATTTTCCCTCATCATACTAATGAAATAGCCCAATCAGAAAGTTTTTTAGAACATCCTTGGTGTAAATATTGGGTTCATGGAGAACATTTAAAAGATGAAAGTGGCAAAATGAGTAAAAGTAAGGGTGAATTTTTAACTATTACGACATTAAAAGAAAAAGGTTATGATCCCTTAAGTTATCGATTTATGTGTTTACAAAGTCATTATCGTAAACCTTTAGTTTTTAGTTATGAAGTTTTAGATAGTGCTAGTAATGCTTATCAAAAATTAAAAAATAAAGTATTAAAACTAGAGCAAAATGGCAATATAAATCCAGAAGTTTATAATAAACTATTACTTAATTTTAAAGAAGCTTTAGCGGATGATTTAAATACGGCCAATGCCATATCCGTAATTTATGAAACTTTAAAATATGATGTTAATGATAAAACCAAATACGAATTAATTAAAAAATTTGATGAAGTATTAAGTTTGAATTTAACAAAAGAAAAGAAATTAAATCTAAAAGAAGAATATATCAAGGAAAAGATTTTAGAAAGAAATAATGCTAAAGCAAATAAAGATTACGAACTTGCCGATAAAATTAGAGAAGAATTATTAAAGCAAGGAATAATTTTAAAAGATGGTCGTGATGGAACAACATATGAAATTATTTAGGAGTTTAGTCTGAAAAGAAAAATGAAATTTATTTTATAAAAAATGTAAAAAAGGGCAGACTTCCCCTTACCCCAAAAGAAA
>CANPZX010000068.1 GCA_947589195.1 uncultured Bacilli bacterium
TTACAGATATATTATACAAAATTTTAAACAAAAATAAAAGACTGTTTTCAAACTTTTTTGTTTGTCAACAGTCTGAGATGATTTTGATCATCTTTTAATATATTAATTTCCCACTTTCATCTAGTAAAAATAATAACATTTCTGAGGAAGTCCAGACATGGGTTGGTGAAACTTGATAATCAACAAAGGCTTTATCTATCACTATCATATTTTCATAGTTAGCTTGTGATCCATTCTTTTCCCACGATAATGGATATAATTGAATATTTACTTGAGGAGTTCCTTGATGAGTGGTGTGATAATTAGCCCAAGTTAAATATGGATATTCTGGCGAAGATAAATAATTATCAGTGATTTTTTGATGATTTTGCCAGAATAAAGCACTATATGTATCAGTTAATTCATTATAATCATATGGAGAATTTTCATTTAAAGCGTTTAGACCGAACTCATACCATAAGTTTTGATATTTGTATTGTGGTGAAAAATCTGTTTGACCACTTATATAATAACCATCTTTATTATTTTTAGCTAAATGTTCAGCTTCTATTTTTATTTTATTAACTAAGGTTTTATTAATATTGTCTTGAGTAGATATTATATATAGTAACTCCCCTAAGTTGTCTGGTTCCTTTATACCATTATTTTGCTTATCATATACTTCATCTATTTGAGAAACCCACTCTGATATTAAATCTTCATTATGAGTGTATTTTAAAACCATGCTAGCAATGGCGGCGTCTCGATACCAGGCGTTTTCATATACTATAATATTAGGAATTATTTTATTATGCTTAATATTAAATAATATTTCACTATATAAGACTTTTTTGATATTTTGATATGGTTCATTTTCGAAGTTATAAAGTTTAATATACTTATCTGTTCCTTCTATTAAATTTTTTTCATTGTTACTTTCTATATAAACTCCATCATTATTTTCATATATCTTGGAATAATTACCATTTTTTTCTTTTATTAATATTGTCATTTCATTTGGAATAATTAAACTATAATCTTCATCAAATTCTTTTATAACCTCTCCACTGTCTATAGTGATAATTTTACCATCTTTGTACAATAATTTTTCCCTATCGCCTAATCCTAATAAATAAAATTTGATATTTGGAAAAACATTAATTGCGTCACAATTGTATTTTTTTATAAATGTTTTATATTCATCGACATATGACAAATAATAATTAACTTCTGTTGGATAATTATCTAAAAATAATTTATAGTTTTCATCTGCTTTAATTTTTCTACTATCACTTAATGAATACCATAATATTTGTTTGTATGTTGGAGCCGTTTGAATGACTACAAATACGGATTCAAGCAATATTACAAGTACAAAAATAAGTGTGATATAAGGTGCTGGAGATCTATAATTATTTTTATATAATAATTTTTTACAAAAATAGTATATTAAATTAATTATTAGTAAAGCAAGAATTATTACAATAAATGACATCATTACTATTTCACGAATTCTAAAAATTTGAGCATAATAATTTGCTTCATATACTATAGAGGTAAAATTAATTACTTTTAAAAATGCTTTGATATTAAAGAATATTTCAAATATCAAAAGTAAGTCTATAAACATTATTATTGAACTTTTATTATTTTTTGTTTCTTTAGAAATATTTATTCCAAATAGTATAAATATTAAGTATAAGAAATGCATTGAATATAAGAAACAATCATTGTTACCATAGACAATATGAAGTAATGTGTTAAAAAACAAAGTTAGGATTATGCCAAAATTCATGAAAAAGTTTTGACGAATTTTTGATAAAATTAAGACAATAAGTAAAAGATAAAACATTGTTAATATAATCTTGTTTGCATTAGACATTTTTTGTAAAACTATCATGTTATTCATGTCTTTATTATACCCTAAAGCTAAATCTGGCGAAATAATTGCGTTATAGTAACAATTCTTAACTACATTTCTTAGTTTTGATATGTTAAATGATAATTCTGTGTACATTTTCTCTTCTTGAGTATTTTGATTAATATTAGTAATTATTGGTGTATTATGCCATATTAAATTTTGAAAATAACTACCTAAAATAAAGAATAATACAACAAGAATATTTATAAGTAATAATTTTTTTAATTTTACTTTTCTTGATATAAATAAGATGAAACCTCCTATTAGAAAAACAATAAAGTTAGTAATAGTTATGGATAAGGTTAAAATTCCTAAAAAAATTAATAACCAAAAATAATTTTCTAACCATCCATGCTTAATAATTTTTGCAATAAGATACCATAGTAAAATTAAGATGAAACTGGCAATATTATATAACTCTATTCCAGCTGTAAAAATGAATATCGAAAACGAAAAACCATAACATGATGATATTAAAAGATTCATTTTATTATTTTCTGAATATATGGAAATTGTTTTATATAAAAACATAACTGACAAAGAACTGATTAGAGATGAAATAATAACTAAGGCTAACATTTTATCCTGTGTAAATCCACTAACTATAAAATAAATTGGTTCAGTAAGAAGAACAAATAATGGATGAACCGATAATCGATAATGATTATAAAATATATCAGACATATCACCAATAACTCTTATTGTATCTGATTCAAAAAATAAGTTGTTTTGATTTATATTATAATTAAATGATATTTGAATTCCTAAAATTAGATATAGTATTAAAAATAAATAGAAAATAAATAAACTAAACTTCTTTTCTTTACGTTTTTTTAAAATATTTATATCCCAATCAACTATTTGACCATTAGTTACTAAAAAAGATGTTTTAGCTTTATTAACTAAAGGCAAGTCATTTAACGAATCTGTATAAAAATTATTTATTTTAAATTTTTTATTTTCTTTTAAAAGAGCTTTTACTTTGAATTCTCCTTTGCAATTATCTCCAATCATTTTTATATTTTTATCAAATTCTGTAGCAATCAACTTAATGTTATTAAATCTAGATAAATATGGAGATAATAAAAAACTAGGAGATGAACTTACAACATATACTAATTTTTCTTTAGCAATTTGATCTAGTATATTCTTATTAACTTTTTTTTCATGAATTTGCCAAAACTCATTTAAGTAACTAACCTTATTAGTTATGTTTTTGTAAAATGAAAAAAATATTTCTTTAAACTTTTTTAGATTAATAATTTTTAATATATAAAGTATTAGATAAAAAAATATTTTTGGAAGGAGAAAAATGTTTTTTTTGTCTTTTTTGATAGCATACAAAAAGAAATCTTTTGATGAATCTCCATTATATATAGTTCCATCAAAATCATAAACATCAAAACTAGACATATATTATACCTCCCATATAAACTATATATAAAGTCGTTACTATTAATAATATTTTATCACTATATATTACATCAATTGGATCACCCAAGCTGTCATTTTCTAAGTCTAAGCTATATTTCATCACTATAAAAATAACAAATATTACACTATACATTAAAAGTAATACTCTATTAGGATCTTGGAATCCTTGAATGCACCATAAAGAGTAAAAAATAATGGATGAAGTTAAAAAGACATACATAAATTTATCTAAAAAATCTTTAGTATAATAACTAAGTACTTTTCTAGATTTACTTCCGTTCTTATTAAGTTCTCCTTTTCTTTTTCCTAATGACATATATAGGGATATAGATAGTACAGTAAGATATAACCAACTCGATACTTCAACACTAATTATTGAGCCGCCATATATTACTCTTAATAAAAAACCACTAGACAAGATTAAAATATCAATGATAGGAACATTTTTTAAACCTTTACTATACAAAATATTTAAAAAAAGATATATGGCTAAAACAAGAGATGAAAAGATAAATTCACTAATCGAATAAATATGATAGAAAAATAATGATAGATTAATAATGATTATTATAAACAATAAAGCTATAATAATGAATTTAGCTTTAGGTATAGAAATTTGACCTGATGCTATTGGTCTATTTTTTTTCTTAGGATGTAATTTATCATTTTCAACATCAACAATATCATTAAATATATAAATTGTTGAAGATAAAAGACAAAAGATAATAAAACCAAAAAAAACTTTTAATAGCATACTTGCATTAAATAAACCTGTACTAAAAAAAATAGGAAAAAAAATCAAAAAATTTTTTAAATAGTGGTTTACTCTAAAAAGTTTTAAATATTTTGTCATATATATCACATCGTTTCACACTTTTAAAATACAATTAAAATTATACCCCCCCCGGTAACATGTTGTCAATTTGATATTTTCAACTTAATCTAGTTTTACCGATTATATTTTTTTTAATATGAAACATTAATGATGTATAATATTATTTATATGTGGAGGTATTGATATGAAGGAATTTTCGGTTAAGTATAGTAATATTATTAAAGGTGTCGCAATTTTGTTTATGTTATTTCATCATTTGTTTTGGAATATGGCATTATATAATACATATGGTATGTCATTTTCCCCTTTAACTATCGAAAGAACTGCTCAAATTGCTGCTTTTTCGAGAATGTGTGTTCCACTTTTTACATTCGTTTCAGGAGTTGGTTTGTTATATTCATATAAAAAGATGAAAAAGAAAAAAAATTTTTTTCTTATTAGATGTTTAAAGTTATTACCAACTTTTTATGTTATAGTCGTGATTAGCTATATATTGTATTTGATTTTTGGTTTAGATTATATTAAAGTGAATTTTTTTAATTCTAATATTTATTTAAGTATTATATATTTAATTTTTGATTTAACAGGTTTATCAACAATCTTAAATACACCTACTATTGGTCCTGTTTGGTGGTATATAGGAATTTCTTTAATGTTTAGTTTTATTGTACCTATTATATATAAATTAGCTAAAAAATATGGTTGGTTTTTGGTTGGAGTGGGATTATTTTTAATACCAAGACTATTATGTATTACTCCAAGCTCATCTCTTACTGCGTTACCTTACATTTTTATTTTGTTTCTTGGTATGTATTGTGAGGATACGAATTTTTTAAGTAAGATAGCAAATAAAAAGATTATTTCTAATAATTTTGCCAATACATTAGTAAAGCTTTTAATTTATTTTGTTTTACTATTATGTTCTTATATTTATTTTACTCATACCTATGACTTATCGTTTATGGAATTATCTTATGGTGTTATACCATTTCTTATAATAATTATTGTTTGTGAATTTATTGCACCTATAAAATATATTGCAGAAACTTTTGCTTTTTTTGGAAAGCATTCTATAATTATATACTTAATTCATGATATTTTATTAAATTTATTTCGACCATATTTTTATTCATTTCCTCATTTTATAATATCTTTCATTGTTTTATTTGTTTTATCTTTGATTATTGCTTTGGTAGTTGAATTTATATTAAATAAGATTGGTTATTATAATAGATTTAATAAATTAATTAATAAATTAAAAGAATAACAAAAGTAAAATAAATAATTGAAATTATTATATTTTACATTAAGAAACCTCATGGTTTCTTTTTCTTGTTTCATTGGAGTCTTCCCTCCACAAGCCTAAATTCCAACGGTCGCTATCGTACATTTTCTTTTTTCTTTCTTTAAATTTTAAAAAATAATTTTTTAGTTACCAACATAAATTACAATTTTTCTCCATAAAGCAATTATATAATATCGAACTAGTGTCCGCCAATATATTTTTTTACACTGTTTGAGAACTTCCCTATAAGATAAAAAAAAGATGATTTTGCATCATCTAATTAACTTAATCTTTGTTTTACTAAAGAACTTACTAATGACATATCA
>CANPZX010000069.1 GCA_947589195.1 uncultured Bacilli bacterium
CTTTATCAAACCTCCTCTCTATAAGAGATTTGGTAGACACTCAACAACTAATATTCCCTATGAAAATTATATCAAACAATTGTTCTTTATACAATAGAATTTGATACTAAGTTTATGACAATTTAGAAAACACACTTGCATATTGACAACCAATGCGTGTGTATCATAATACTACAAATAGGAGGAATAATATGAGTTTTAATAGAATTATGGCTAATATGATGGCCGGTAGTAATGCAAAAATAATTTCTGGAGAAATTATTAGAGATGTTGATCCATATATTGAATGGATAAAATGGTTGTCATATGTATTAGAATTTCAAAAAGCAAGAATACAGGAATTAAATTCTAAAACAGTAGCAGAGTTAACTTTGGATGAATTAGATGAGATAAGAGCGTATAAAAGACAAATTAGAATGTTAAGTCTATTTAAAATATATGGTACAAGTGAGATTTCTAAAAAAGAATATATGGAAGTTTATGATTTTATGGTAAATCAATCTATAGATGAACTAATGCTTAGCAAGTTGTCTTCGGGAGAACTTAGATATGCAAAAGGCCAAATACAATATTTTAGTCAAATTCCAAGTGAAAAATTAAGAAAAAAAGTAAATGAGGAACAAAAAGCCGATAGTTATGAAAAATTGTCTATGGTGGACTCTTATGTTTTACATATTGTATCAAGGATTGATTTTGCAAGAAAAATGGCAAGACTTAATAGTGAAATAGAAGCTCAACTTAGAGAAAACGATGCTATGAGACAAAGAAGTTTATATTTTGCTGCTAATCTTTATATAAAAAGATAATTTTATATATAGTTAGTTAATGATTTGTTACTAACTATTTACTTTATTCAAAAGTTGTTATACTTCTTCCTTTAGGGCACCAGAATGATTAATACTCGGAAAGCTCGAGTAAAAATAGAAAACGTACTTGATAAAAGTGCGTTTTTATCTTAGTATGTATTTATTAAGGGAAATTACATAAAATAAAAAAGGATACATTTGATTGTTGAAATCAGATGCTTTTGCTATTTTAGAAGTAAAAATAATTAAGACTAAGAATAGGAGTAATATTATAAATAAATTGAGAAAATTTTCTTTTTGTCATAAATATTCACCGTCTTTCTTTTATTCTTTGATAAATAGAAAGGGAAAGCATCTGATATATTCTAAATGTATCCAACAATTATATCGAACGCTTGTTTTAAATGCAATGGAAATTGGTAATATGTCAAAGGAAAAGAAATTATTTTTCCTAACTACAGCTACAAAAATATTATTATTAAAAAAATAGATACACTTTTTTTATTTTTAAGTTGTTTCTTTTAATTTACTTTCACCAGTTTGGTAATTAATTTCTATTCCGTCTTGAACATTATAAATATAAACATTAAATTTTATACCTTTTCCCTTATCTTCAATAGACTTTGCTTCTATCTCTACACCACTGGCTAATAAATTAGTTCCATTAAATATAGGAATAACTCGATATAAAACATGATTATCAGTTTCTTTAATATATTTAGCAACCATATTTTCAAAATCAAGCATCGCTCCAGTATTCATAAATCTCGTACAAGTTATTAAATTTTTAGTATTAGCATTTTCGCCCGTTAATTGAAAACCAATTAAATGACAACGATTATATAAATATTTACCATCAACTATATCATATTTTACTGTATGCCAACCACTGGGTTTAACCATTCCTATACTACCCCGTTCTTCTGTGGGCATTGTTTCTTTTCCTACTAAAGCAATGGCGGTTCCACATCTTCCTAAATTATCTAAATTACTATATTTTTCAAGTTTAGTTACTTTTAATTCTTCTTCGGTAAAGAATGGTTCATTGTTATTAATAACTACATATGGTTTGCCATCATATTCAGGTATTTCTTCTAAAGCATAAGATGGCTCTAATTTCATATTTATATTATCAATATAGGCTAATATTTCATCACTATAGTAATACCAAACTACTTGACCTATTAAAAAAATAATTATAAATATTTTAATTGCAATACTACTATTGGTAACTTTTCTTCTTCGTCTTCTAACCATTATTATCACCACTACTATCTAATATAATTATACACGAAAAAGAAAAATTTGGTTATTTAAAGTATAAAAAAAGAGAATTAATCTCTTGGTTTAAATATTAACATTAAAATAAATGAGAAAATGATAACTCCCACTATAGCACAAGAACCTTTAGTTAATAAGCCAGAGAATAACCCCAATATTCCCATTTCTTCATAACCTAACATGGCGGAATTATAAAGTTGATAACCAAAATTAGAAATTAAAACTGTAGCCCCGCCACCAGCAAATTCGATAAACTTATCATATAAACCAAATAATCCTAAAAAGGCTCCAAAAACGGTAAATAAGCTTGTCACATGACCAGGAGTAAATTTCGTATTATCTAAAATTACTTGCGCTAAAAAACAAGCAATTCCACTAAATAAAAAGGCGTTTAAAAAATTCATTATATGACCTCCAAACTTAGAGCATGCGCAATACTAGGTATCGCTTTCTTTTGATTAGTTGTATCTTTAGAATGTAAAGAACCAGTAGCAATTAATAATATTTTTTTATAACGATTATTTTTTAAAATTTTATTAAAAACAACTAAAGGTAACGTAACTGGTCCACTAGAACCAGAATAGACTTCTTGACTTTTAACAAATATTTCGCCCCCACAATCAAGATGATTTTTTAATTTTATATTAAAACTAGTTTTTAAAAATTCTTTAAATATTTTCGAACCTATTTCTCCTAAATCACCAGTTATAATGACATCGTAATAATCAACATCTCTTTTTAATTCTTGTAAATGTTCTTGTAAAGTTAACGCAGCAGCTGGAGCCATTACCGCTCCCATATGGGTAGCATCTTTCATATTATAGTCAACAGCCTTACCAATTGTTGCCGATTCTAGTTTAAATTTACTCATATTACCACTCATAATAATTCCGACACTACCCGTTGCGGTAAATGTTGTAGTTAAGGCTCTAGGAGCTCCATATTCAATTGGAAATCGAAATTGTCTTTCGGAATTTAAATTATGACTACTAGTAATTACTAAAGAATTTCTAATTCGTTTGGTATCAATCATATTGGCTGCGATTATCATTCCTTCTAAAAAACTCGCACAAGCACTATAAACCCCAAGATATGGAATATCAAAATTTACAGCACAATGACTAGTAATACTAAGTTGATTAGATAAATCTCCTCCAATTAATAAATCAATTTGCCCTTTTAATTTATTACGATAAAGTAAATTATCAATTACAGTTTTTTGCATTTTAATTTCCGCATCTAAAAAAGTTTTTTCTTTATAATAATAATCATTCATTACTAAATCAAATTTATGAATTTGGCCATCAGCTTCTAAAGGGCCAGCTACCGTAAATGAATCATTTATATAAACATTGTTATATTTAAAACTAGCCATGGAAAATCACCCCAATACAAGCACAAAAGAATGCACTTAAGATTCCATATAAAATAACACTACCAGCTAATTTTAAATAATTAGCCCCTACTCCTGTTATAAAACCATCTCTTTTATAATCTAAAGTTGCACTCATAACCGAATGAGCAAATCCCGTTGTGGGAATAATTAATCCCGCTTTCGCTTTACTTACTAAATTATCAAAGAATCCTAAAGCGGTTAATAAACAACCAAAAAAGATAATTATTAAACATACCCATAAATAAGCTTCTGTTTTGGGTAATTTAAATAAATTAGTACCTAAAACTACCAAAGCTTCCGCGATTACCCCCATTAAACCACCTACTAAAAAACTATAAAAAGCATTTTTACTTTTATTTTCCTTGGGAGTTAATTTATCTACCAGTTTTTTATATTCGTCTTTATTCACGAAGTATCACCATCCATTTTTATTATTTAACAAATAATTACTTTTATACAAAAAAAGAAACAGATCTTATACTGTTTCATAATAATTACGCATTTTTTCAATACCTTTTTTTTCATAACGAGATACTTTAACTTGCGACATTTTTAATTTTCTAGCTGTTTCACTTTGAGTTAAATCATTTAAATAACGATAATATATAATTTGTTTTTCTTCTAAACTTAAATTATCCATACTTTCATAAATACTTAATTTATCTATTAAAGGCATATCTTCGTTATTTGGTGTTGTTTCATAAAAGCTGCGATCTTCTTTAGAAGTATTATCTAAACTACAGACACTTGTTGCCGAAAATAAAGCATATTCTAGTTCTTGTAAAGGTATTTCTAAGTAAGTAGCTAATTCTTGATTAGTTAATATTTTGCCATAAGTTTGAGCTAAAGTATATCTTGTTTGTTCTATTTTTTTGGCTAATTTTAAAATTTCTTTACTTACTTTAAATGGTTTATTCATATTAACTAATTGGTACATTTCCCCATATATAGACATATAGGCATAAGTACTAAATTTGGTAGTGCCATCATCTTTAAAATTACGATAAGCTTTGATAGCTCCTAAGGCTCCTGCTTGAAATAAATCTTCTTTATCGATGCCATAAAAATATTTATTAGCAATATCATAAATTAAACCTTGATTTTCTAAAATAATTTCTTGTTCTGTCATTTTATATCCTCATTAAACTTAAGGCTGATGTTTCATTTCGAGCCTCTTTTATTCGTAACCGCCTTATATTTTTATTAATATCATTTGGTACTTCACATAAAACTATTTTACCTTTATTAGCTTTTATAGCACATTTAGTATTTAAAAGAGCATTTATACCTATCTCATCAATATCTTCTAAATTAAATAAATTACAAACTAAATATTTAATGCGATGTTTTAATATTACAGGTACTAAATAATTATTTAGTTTGAAAGAACCTTTTTTTGATAAACTTCCATTTAATCTTACAAATAAAATACCCTTATTGTATTCTAAATCCATATTAAACATTTTCATTCTATCATTTCCTGTCTACATGAATATAGAACAATTAAGAGTATTTTTAAACACTTTCGACAAAGGTTGTCAAAACTTCTCTGTATATTTTAAGAAATTAGGAAGCGAGGACGAACACCAAGCGAGTTGGATGCAAAGCTCGTGGTGGCGATGCCATCAACGCCGACAACAGCAAAGTCCGTAGAGTCGGCGACCGCTTTTAACCAATAGTTAAATCTTTTATCCCCATAACTATTTATAAATTCAGGTTTTAACTTAAAAATTGCATACTGACGATTATCGATACCGATATCATATCCTGATGAAGACCAAACTGTCGAACCATACACGTTTACTTCACTCATTAAATCTACTTGACTATCATACCAAGCCCAAGATGATGATGCTCCATTTGCAGTACCAAATTGATTGGAACGAGTTGAATCCATACCATCAGCAAGTAAATTACGTGTTTTTAATAAATGTTCTCCAAAAGCTGGTTTAATATAGTCATTTAATACTTGTGGCAATGTTATATTTCGCATATAACTTCCCACATATGCCCCTTTTCCATGGCCAGTCATTCCTTCTGTTACATCCAATACTACTCCCGTAGTATTGGATGTATTCATTTTAGCATTATACAAAGGTACAGAAGGAATTATAGTAGCATGGCATGCCATTAATCCTCCACCGGCTTTATTAACATATCCTTCTTTACTTTTAATATCTTG
>CANPZX010000070.1 GCA_947589195.1 uncultured Bacilli bacterium
TACTTTCGTATTATTTATATTTTTATATTTTCCTTGGCTATAGTTATATATTCTACTTACTAATATACCCCCCCCCCAGAACAACAATTGTACCTAGGATTGGGATAATTTTTTTATTTAATTTCATTGTTATCCTCTTTTCTATTGTTATCTATAGTATAAGATAATTTAGGTTTATTTGCAATTACTTTAGAAAATAAAAAAAGACCATTTGGTCTTTATACGCATTCAACGAATGTATCGGTTAAACATCTAATAGCACATACACAATCTAAACTGATTGTAAAAAATGAATTAGTTGCTACATAAGGATTTAAACTTGTTGGATCTGGATTATCAGCTAAAACTCGGCAAGTACAACAATTTCCATCAACTTTTTCAACTCTAAAAACATTAGAACAAGTATCACTAGCAGCTACACAAGTAGCGGTTGAATCTTTAGTTATAGGCATACTCCAAGGAGTACCATTACCACAGCAAGTATAAAGCATTATTGGTCTAGTATTACAAATTAAACAATTTGGCCCTCCTCCAAGCATTGGCCGATCACAAGAATCAAGGCAATTTTCTGGGCAAGCATTTTGTTGAAGGACTAAAATAACATTCAATATTTCGGCAATGCAATTAGTTTCATTTTGGTTTTGATTTTCATTACACATATTATTCACCCTTTCATGTATTCTCACTAATAATTTATGATAACTTTTAAAAATAGTTCGGAATAGTTTTAAAATATTTAATTTTATTGTATAATCATTATAGGTGAAGAAAAATGAATACATTTATTCAATATGGTATTATTATAATTATCTTACTTATAATCTCTTTAATAGTTTTAAAATTAATGAAAAGAGACTTCAGTGTTGAAGCCAATAAGTTAATCAATTATTTAGGGGGTAAAGATAATATTATTAATGCCGAATGTAATATGTCAAGATTTAAAGTAACATTAAAAGATGTAAGTATAGTTGATAAAGATGCTATTCAAAAATTAGGCGCTAAAGGAATAGTTGAAATTGATAATCAACTTAAAATAATTTTTGGTAAAGATGCTAGACAACTTAAAAAATATATTGATGATATAATATAAAGTTCTTATAGAACTTTTTTTATGGCCTTAATATCCGAGATAGGAATTAAGTTGCCCTCTAAAGTAAGTAAAGAATTTTTAGATATACCTACTACTTCATAAACTTTAGTTTCTAAATTAGTAGTTATTTCTACTTTACTTTTATAAACATGATCTTTAGCATTGAATATTTTATTAATATCTGTTATAGAAACTTTCTTTTCTTCAGTAATAGTCCGATGTTTATCTTCTGAGAAAAACATTTCTTCATTATTATTAATTTTCTTGGTAATTGGTACAGCATAAACCTTAGGTAATTCTTTAGCCATTTTAGTTCACCTCACTATATATTATGAAAAGAAAAAGAAAAAATTAATAAAAGTTAGGTTTATGATAACTATAATAGAACATACTATAAATATGAAAAGATTAAATAACAGCAAAAATTTATATTTACTATTTATTCCTTTAATAATTATTCTTATAGGAAGTTTTTTTATTATGTTTCAAACTAAGTTTATTAGTGTTATTTATTCGAAACATTTATTTAAACAAGTATTATGGGTTATATTAGGTTTTTTTATTATATATATAATTTCTAAAATAAAATTTAGAAGTATTTTAAATTATAGTTTTTATTTATATATTTTAACTATTATTTTTTTAATCTTAGTATTATTTTTAGGAAAAGAAGTAAATGGAGCAAAAGCTTGGTTTAATTTAGGATTTTTTAATTTACAACCTAGTGAAATAGCTAAAATAGGTATATTACTTTATTTAGTTAAAATAAATGATGACTTTACTCAAAAAAAGTTAACTGAAATTAGTTATCTTTTTAAAAGTTTATTAGTAGTTTTAATACCTTCTTTTTTAGTATTTTTAGAGCCAGATACCGGAGCTATTATTATGTACTTTGCTTTATTACTCGGGGTTTTATTATTTTCCGGTATTAAGAAAAGATGGTTTATTATTGGTTTTATGTTCTTAAGCATAGCAATTGTTAGTTTTATTTATTTATATTTTGAGAAACTTGATTTTTTAATTGATTTAGTAGGTACGGGTTTAATTTATCGAATTGAAAGAATTTTAAGTTTTAAAAATGGTAATAGTATGCAACTTAATAATGCTTTAATTACAATTGGGAATGCGGGATTACTAGGTCATGGTATTTTAAAAGATATTTTATATGTTCCGGAATTTCCAACTGATTTTGCTTTTACTTTAGGAGTATCTATTTGGGGATTTTTAGGAACTATTATTATTCTTTTTAGTTATTTTTTAATTAATTTATTTTTTATTAAAAAACTTTTTAAAGTACGAAATAAAACTTCGAAAACTTTTATTAGTGCTTTTTTAGTAATGTTTATTTGGCAACAAATAGAAAATATTGGTATGAATTTAGGTCTTTTACCCATTATGGGAATACCTTTACCTTTTTTATCTTATGGAGGTTCTAATTTAATTACTTATTTTATCTTTTTAGGAATTATTTTCATATTAAATTAAAAAATCCTATATAAGGATTTTATCGGCCATAAGGAAAATAGTAGCCATATGATTGATAGCCATATGGTCCTCCATAATATGGTGGTTGATTATAATAGCCTCCACTTGGGGCTACATTATAAATAGGACGAGGTCTTGTTAAACCTACTGCGGCTCCACCAGTTAAAGCTCCAACTAAAAAGGGAAAAACAAATTGACGATCACCATTTTGATAATAATTTATTGGTCTGTACATTAAAAAAACTCCTTTCATACTTTATATTATGAAACGAAGTTTTTTCTTTTAGTTATATTAGCCTATAGTACCTAGATAATACTTTTTCTTACCCTTTTTTATAATAATTAAAGTATTATCAATAGTATCTTCTTTCCTTAAAACTTTTTCTAAATCGGTTATTTTTTGATTATTTAATTGAATAGCTCCACTCGTAATAAATTCTCTAGCTTCTCTTTTACTCGTACATATTTCTTTTTCCACTAATAAATCAACTAATTTTGTATCTAAATTAAAAGTAAATTTCGGCATATCTTTTAAATTAGCTAAAATATCTTGGGCTTTTAAATTAACAATATCCGAGCTAAATAAAGCTTCACTCATTTTAACAGCTTCATTATAATCATCTATTCCATGTAAAAAAGTTATTACTTCTTTAGCTAAAGTTTTTTGAGCTATTCTTTTTTCCGGATTTGCTTTATGTTTTTCCATAATATCAGTGATTTCTTCTTTATTTAAAAAGGTAAATCTTTTTAAATAATCTTCCATCATAATATCTTCAAAATTTAACATATATTGATAAAGTTCATAACTAGAAGTTTTTTCTTTATCTAACCATAAAGCATTACCATATGATTTACCAAGTTTATTACCTAAAGAATCGGTAGTTAAAGGCATGGAAAAGGCATAAACTTCTTCATTATTTAATTTTCTTATTAGTTCAATTCCTGTTGTTAAATTACCCCATTGATCAGAACCACCAAATTGTAATGATACCCCATATTTATCATGTAATTCTTTAAAATCATAACCTTGGATTAACATATAAGAAAATTCGGCATAAGAAATACCAATATCAAGTTGTCTTTTTACTAAATCTTTATTTAACATATAATTAACATTAATATATTTACCAACATCTCTTAAAAAATCTATTAGATTCATATTTTTAAACCAATCAAAATTATTAACGATAGTAATATCTTCACCAAATAGTTGTTGCATTTGTTTTTTTATTTTTACATAGTTTCTTTCAATTACAGCCACATCAGCTTTTTCTCTTTCGCCAGTTCCTCTAGGGTCCCCAACTCTTCCGGTTGCTCCACCAACTAAAATAATTGGTTCATGTCCGGCTCTTTTTAAGCGTTCAACCATTAAGAAAGTGGGAAATTGCCCAATATGTAAACTCTCAGCAGTAGGATCGGCTCCAATATAAAATTTAAGTCCCCCTTTATTTAATTTTTCGGCTAAATCAGGACTTGATATATCTTTAATAAGTCCCCGCCATACTAATTCATCATAAAATTTCATTATATTCCTTCTTTCAAATAAAAACGCGACTAATCTTTTCCAAAAGGACGAGATTACCCGCGGTACCACCTTAATTCATAATTTAATTATGCTACTTTTTACGATAACGGGTTTAACCGCCTTAACTCCAAATAGGTAATTCATTATAACCATTTTATTCATTTCCACCAACCATGAACTCTCTTTAAAATTTATGTTTATAGTTACTAAATATTCTTCTTTGTTAAGTACTATTAATTTATCATAAGATATTCTTTTTGACAAGAATAATTTTGGGTTAATCGATTAGGAAGCGGGGACGGACACCAAACAAGCCGGATGCAATAGTTGAATTGGCCTCACTTTCAGTGCCAGCAACTGTAAAAGCAGTTGAGCTAGCAACACCTTTTAACCAATAGGAAAATTTAATATTATTATAGTTATTGATAAGTTCTGGCTTTAACTGAAATATGGCATACTCTCGATTATCTATTCCAACATCATAACCACTTGATGAACGAACTGTTGTACCATACACGTTTACTTCACTCATTAAATCTAAATATCGATCATCCCATTCCCAACCTGATGAAGCACCTCCATTATCACCTGAACTTACTCCAAATTGATTCGAACGACCCTTTTCCATAGCATTACTTACTAAGTTTCGATATTTAAGTATATGTCCATTAAAATCAGGTACTAGATATTTATTTAAAACATCTGTTGTATTTGAATCTATTGCTGTTCCTAAAGTGGCAGTATACATCTCACTTCCTTTATATCCGCCAGCTGTGGTATTACTTGAGTTCATCTGAGCATTAATTAAAGGATATGCCGGGATAATAGTTGCATGACAAGTTTCTAATGCGGTATCACCTGAATATAAATAATTATTGATATCCGCGATTAGCCAAATCACGTTTTGCTCTTTATAATCTTTTAATGTATCACTTACTATATAATCGCCAACATAGATATCATCGAATGTACAATTTTTGATTTGTTTATATAAATTCATTTCGTCTTCTTCTGGTAAATTTTTATATTCAGTTATATTTTTTCCACGATAAGTATTTCTTCTAGCATTTACACCAGCATTTAAATATTCTTGATATTGTTCTTTTTCTAAACCTGAAGTAAATGTTACATTACACTTGGTTCCTTCTTCTATCTTATCTACTTTTAAACTCCAAGCATTGTAGTCCCATTCGCCTTTGGCTTCGCCACAATCAACATCAACTTTATAATAACCACGATTGGGAATACTTTTAACCTTTTCATCATCAACTACAATGGCTACTTTCGTATTATTTATATTTTTATATTTTCCTTGGCTATAGTTATATATTCTACTTACTAATATACCCCCCCCCAGAACAACAATTGTACCTAGGATTGGGATAATTTTTTTATTTAATTTCATTGTTATCCTCTTTTCTATTGTTATCTATAGTATAAGATAA
>CANPZX010000071.1 GCA_947589195.1 uncultured Bacilli bacterium
TATAAAATAAATTTTGTTCAAGGTTTTCATTACTATGTGTGCCTTGAACGAAGTGAAAGGAATGTGTGGTTAGTATGGATTTAATAATATTTTTAATAATTTTAATCCTTCCCGCTTTAGCCCAATATTTTGTGTCAATAAATTATAACAAATGTAAAAAAATAACTAATGATCATAATTTAACGGGGTTTGAAGTAGCTAGAAAAATTTTAGATAATCAAGGTTTAAAAGATATTTATATTGTTGAAGTAAAAGGTAATTTAACTGATCACTATGATGCTAATCGCCAAGTCGTACGTCTTTCTAAAGATATTTTTCATGGCAAAAGTGTTGCCTCTATCGCCGTTGCAGCTCATGAATGCGGTCATGCCATTCAAGATAAAGAAGGCTATAAATTTATGCAATTTCGCTCATTTATTTATCCAATCGTAAATATCGGAACATCAATTTCTTATTTTATAATTATGCTAGGTATTTTATTTCAATCATTAAATTTAGTTGAAATAGGAATTGCCTTAGTTAGTTTGGGACTTTTATTTCAAATTATTACATTACCAGTAGAGATAAATGCTAGTAAAAGAGCTAAAGAACTAATTAAAGAATTACATCTTGCTAAAAGTGATGAAGAATTAGAAATTAAAAATATGCTTATGGCTTGTGCATTCACTTATGTCGCCGGAGTATTAACTAGTGCTTTAGAAATATTAAGATTAATTTTAATTTTTGGCAAACAAAATGATGATTAACCCCTTTTTTATTTTAAAAAAATGCGCTATACTTATAATATGATAAAAAATAAAAATATTGGAGGATAAAAATTATGGACAAGAAAATGAAAAATAAAACCAAAGAAAAGGTAAAAAATCAAAGCATTTGGCTTATTGGGGGCATTTGTGCAGTATTAGTTATTGGCCTAATAATTTTTCTAGTAGCGAAAAAACCTAATGATAATGAAAAATTAAATAATCCAACCTCAAATGAAAAAGATAAAAATTCTTCAGCTACCCAAGGAAGTGATTATACTTGCTATCTTGAAACTGCTAATACTGAGGATTACATTAATTCCACCACCATAAAATTAAATGTAAAAGATGGCCAAATAACTAATGGTGTTACTGAAACAAAATTTGAATGTAAGAATAAAAGTTTTTATGATGGTTTAGTAGCTGATGAAGAATTTATGAAAGATAAAACAGCTGATGAAAATAAATTAACTATTAGCTTAATAGAGAATGTTGACTATACTAAAAATACTGATGGGGAAGCAGTTTTCCTAAACTTTGATGATTATAAATCAGTTTTAGAAACTAATGGCTATAAATGTAATTAAAAGGATATTAAATTATCTTTTTTTTAATTTTAAATTTTCCTTAGTTGCAAATTATTTTTTCCTATGTTATGATGTTAATAGTATAAGGATAAAGGGAGTGGCTTTAAGATGCAAGCAGATATACTTAAAAGTATTGATATTTTAGCTGATATGGCTGATGCTTCAGATAATATCGAAGCATTAGCAACAGAACTTGATGAAATAGAAAAAAAGAGTAATAAGTTAAAAAGAGAACTTAATTTTTATAATGATATTTTACCGGAAGAAAAGTATTATCGGGCTACTGAAAGATTAGTTGATGAAAATTTAAAAGCCAGTCTAGAAACTAAAATAAAGAAACAAGAACAAGCTTTAATAGATTTAAATAATGAATTAAAAGACAATCTAAAAATAGAAGATGATTTACATGATGAACAACAAAATTTAGAATCTTTAATTAAAGAAACTAAAGAATATATAGAAGTTTTAAAACTAAGAAAGACTGAAAAGTACCAAGATTTATTAAAAAAACAAGAAGAAATTCTAAAAAAACAAGAAGAAAGCCTAATAGATAATAAAAAGAAATATGAAGAAATAACTAATAAAATTGATATTCTTAATTTAGCTAAAAAAGAAAGAGAAGAAAAATTAGCTAAAGAAAAAGATAAATTAAAAGATACTAAAGCATGTTTAATTAATCCAGCTAGTTATATTGATTATGATATGAAAAAAATTGATGATGCTAGATTAGTGGAAATTAAAGATGAATTATTAACTTTAGATAAAAGAAGAATTGAAATTTTAACTGATCCAGCCATGATTAGTCAAGATGCTAAAAATTTAATTTTGGATGATGATCGTACCAGTGCTCTTGCTAAAATTAAAGAATTGGTAACTATTGCTAAAACAAAGCCTTTTATGGATATTCCTAATGGCACAGAGCTTACTAATATTTTACAAGAAGAATTAGTATCAGCAAGTGAAAAACGCGATGAATTTGCTGCCGTAATTGAAAATAAAGATTATACAGGAAATATTAATAATGTTGTTACCGAAAGAGTTGATTTTTTAAATCATAAAATAGATTCTTTAAAAGAAAAAATAAATAATTTAGAAAATGAAGCTCAAAGATTAGAAAATGAAGATTTAAAAGAAATAACGGAAATGAAAGAAAAAGTTGCTAATCATCATGAAGAATTAGAACAACAAATTGTTGTTTATGAAGATATTTTAAATAGTGATGATAGTGATAAGTCACCTAAAAGAAAAGCAATTTTAAATACAGCATTAATTAGAAAAGAAGATGAATTAAAAGTTGTAGCAGATATTTTAGATAGTTATCAAAAAGATGAACGAAACATCGTTATGAAAATTAATAAAATATTTGAAGATAAAATTAATGAAATAAATGATGAAATAGTTAAAATAGAAAAAGAAGTAAAAGAACTTAATAAATTAAATATAAATACCAATAAAGCTAAAGATGTTTTAGCTATTGAAACTGATAAAAGAAAATTAAAAGAATTAGATGATAAAGTTAAAGATATTCAACATCGTCAAAAATATGACCAAACTCCTAGTGAGATTTTTGATGAAATTGAAATATATTTTGGAACCTTAGATCCAGTAGATACTAAAGAAGTGAATAATGATGATTTATTAGAAATTGAAGATATAGAACCAGTTGATTTTGAAATTGAAAGTATAAATGATAAAGAAAAAGTGGATACTGAGTTACAAGAAGATAATAAATTAAAAGAAGATAATTTAGAATTAGAAAAAGAAGATAATGATTCATTAGATGATTTTACAATTGAAAAATTTGATTTATCTAATCAATATGATTTAGAAGATGAACCTAAAGAAATAACGGAAGAACGCAAAAAAGTTATTAAAGTAGAAAGTTTAGATAAAAATTCTAATTCCGATAATAATAATGATTTTATTATTGGCGATTATAAAGATGATGATTATTTAGATATGAGTTCTTTATTTAATGATGATAATAATGGGGTGTTGTAATGGGACTTGAAGTTAATACAATTATTACTTTAGAAGATAATAAAAAATATGTTGTTTTAAGTGAAACAATATATGAAGGTAAAAAATACTTTTTAACAACAAGTATTAAAGAAGATAATACTACTGATACTTCTGATGTAGCAGTTTTTCAAGAAGAATTAGAAGGCTTAGATATTTATGTAAAAAAAGTAGTTGATAGTGATTTAATGCTTAAATTAAAAGATTTATTAAAAGCACAAATGTAAAAGTAAAAATCTGCTAGTTTTAATTAGCAGATTTATTTTGTTCTTCATGTCTTTTAATAATATTTCTTACAGTATTAGGGTAAGTTTTAAAATATCTAGCTGTTGGTTTAATTCCTTTTATTTTAGCCATTTTAATTATTTCTAATTGTAATCTTTCCTTTTCTTCTTTAGACTGATTAGCGTACATTTCACTTTTAGAAACATTATATAATTTATATTCTGTAGACATATGATCACCTCTCTTATAGATTAACAATTTTAGGGGTTTATGATAATCCCTTTAAAACTATAAAAAATTTAATATCTTAGTAATTGAAAATAGACTTAATTTATTTTATACTATAGATAACAATAGAAAAGAGGATAATAATGAAATTAGAAAGATTTAAGAAAAATAAAAAGATAAGAAATATCCTCCTAACTCTAGGGCTAATGCTTGTTCTGGGGGGGGGGTATTTTAGTCTATAGAACATATGCTTTGTACCAGGAAGAAAAAGAGTATAATGTAATAAAAGGAATAGTTCCAGATTTTGGTTATGATATTAAATTAGCTATAAATATTGATGGTGAAGATGCAGATAGTGTCCCCGAAAGAGGAGATGGTTTATATAAAACTAATGTTACTTGTAATAATAAAGTAATAGGTAAATGGGATTATAATGCCTGGAATTTAAGAATCGATAATTTAAAGAAAGATACAAAATGTACAATAGAATTTGAAAGTAATGGAATAACTAAAGAACAATATGACGAATATATATCAGAGGGAGTAAGTTTAAGAAGAAATACTTACCGAGGGAAAGATATAACTTCTTATTATGAAGATAAAAGTTTATATGAGATGATTAGTAGTGGTAGATTTGACGATATTTATGTCGGAGATTATTTTACAACAACTAAACCAGATAGTAATGGAGAAAATCATACAGTAACGTGGTTAATTGCTGATTTAAATAACTACTTACATTCGGGGTACAACGATTTAACAACTAATCATGCGACAATAATCCCAGCCCAGCCATTTTATAATGCTCAAATGAATACAGAAACTACAACTGGAGTAGTAGACGAAAAATTAACATTGCAAACTAAAGATAATCAAACAAGAACAAATGTAGGTGCTTATGTAGGTAGCAAAATGAAACAAGAAATATTACCAGATGATATTTTAAAAAATTATATAGAACCAGTATTTGGTGAAAATATAATAACCTATACCAATTTACTAGCAGATCAATATGACGGGAATCGTTCGAATCAATATGGAACAACAAATGGTGGTGCATCATCAGGTTGGGCTTGGTATGATAGCCAACTAGATTTAATGAGTGAAGTAAATGTGTATGGTTCAACAGTATGGAGTTCATCTGGCTATGATATAGGAATCGATAATCGTCAGTATGCGATATTTAAGCTTAAACCTGAATTTATTAACAGTTATGGTACTACTAGATTTCATTATTGGTTGAAAGCGGTCGCCCTCTCTACGGGCTTTGCTGGTGTCGGCGACGGTGGCGTTGCCGACGCGTATGCCGCATCCTACTCGCATGGTGTCCGTCCCCGCTTCCTAATTGATTAATTAAGATAGGTCTCTAAATGAGACTTTTTTTAATGTTTTATAAAAAAATTTTAACTTTTTTTGCTATTTTTTATAGTTTTTTTGAAAATAAAAAAGGAAAATACAGATTTGCGGGTAATAATTATATTAGGAAGATTAATTTTAACTCTTAATTAGTCTTTTTATTACTGGAGGTGATAAACATGAAAACAAAAATTAAAGAGTTTCCTTTGCTATTAAATGATAGCACGATTAAATATCTTTTTAAGAATCTTAATACTCGAAAATGGGTTATAAAAGT
>CANPZX010000072.1 GCA_947589195.1 uncultured Bacilli bacterium
ACTTTCTTACTCTTAAATAACCCCCCCCTAAACGTGTTTTAATCATTTCTTAACATCTCCTTTATTCTAAAAAAATGATAACATAAAATATTATAATAAACAATAAAAAAAACTGACTTAAACTCATCAATTTCTTTTCTTCTTACCTAAAAACATAATCTTAAATAAGATAACAATTAAACTAAAACAAACTAAAGGAATAATAAATATTTTATATTTATACATAAAATTAGACTCGGTATCATTATTAGACTCTAAAAAGACGGAAGATGTTTCTTCTTCATCTTTTAAAATATGTAATTCATAACTGACTACATTATTATTTTCTTTTAAATTAATTGTAACAATACTATCATTTTGTAAATCATGGTTATCTAATATTTCAATATTAACTTCTGGATCTACTTCATAAACAATATCTAAAGTAGTAATATCTTTAGCTAATAAAACTGTATATTTATTATTATATTTATCAAATGGTAAAGATAATTCTCCATTGGTTATTTCTAAAGTATCTAAATATAAATCTTTAGCTTTTACTTCTAAGGGACTAAAAATTAAAACTAAAATTAATAATAGATATGGCATAATCATCATCCTAAATCATTTTTAATAATATTTCATTCATAATATATATTTTATCCGGATTTATAAAAATATTACCTTTTTTTAAAATTAAATCACCATTTTTTAGTAAAGGATTAATGGGATAACATTTATCTATTCTTTCATGATAAGTTTGTTCAAACTCTAATACATTTATTCCTTCCATTAATCTAAAACCTAACATTAAATGATTATCCATAATATCTTTTTTGGTTAAAATTATTTTTTCTTTTTCAAAATTACCTTTTATATATTTAGTTAATGAATATGTATTCGTATATCTTATTTTATCTATATATCCAGAAGCTGATAAACCAAAGCCATAATATTCTAAATTATGCCAATATTTTAAATTATGATAACTTTCATATCCTTCTTTACAAAAATTACTTACTTCATAATGTTGATAATGATATTTTTTTAAAATCTTTTTTATTTCTTCATACATTAAAGCATCAGTATCATCATCTATCCTAGGAATATTCCGGATCTTTAATAAGGTATTGTCTTCAATCATTAAACTATAAGTACTAATATGTTCGGGATTTAATTTTAATAAAGTAAGTAAATCTTTTTTAACACTTTTTACGTCTTCAAAACTAAAGCCATAGATAAAATCAATATTAATATTATTAAAACCTAAAGTTCGACATAAATTAATTTTTGCTACGGCATCTTTAAAGTTATGATTACGTCCCATATATTTTAATTTTTCTTGATTAAATGACTCTATTCCAATACTTAAACGATTTACTTTTGCTTCTTTTAGTTGTAATAATAATTCTTCATTTAAATCATTTAAATTACATTCAAAAGTAAATTCTTTTAAATCTTTTATATTAAATTTTTTAATTAAGTTTAAAAGATAATTTAAAGCTTTAACTGATAAACTAGAAGGTGTACCTCCTCCAATATAGATAGAATCTATCTCTTCCCCCATATATATATCTTCTATTTCATCTTTTAAAACTCTTAAATAATCATAAACCCAATGTTCATTATATAAAACTTTACAAAAATCACAATAAGAACATATACTTTTACAAAAAGGTATATGAATGTAAACACCTTTTTTTGTCATCTTATCTCACTATCTTTTAATACTATTATTATAGTTATAGACATTTTTTTGATATTGGTTAGAATCATTTAAAAATTCTAATTGATTCCTAAATATAACATCTTGACTTGCTAATTCTTTTTCTAATTTTAATAGTTTTTCCCGATCTAACCCCATTTTATCAATTCTTTTCCAACTTAAATTATATTTTACACGAAATTGAGCTACAGCCCGAGCTTCTTCTAAAGTTAAATTATTAAAATGTTTAGCTTTAGCTTCATTAAATATTGAATCATCAATTTCACGATGTAAGTTTTTTAATTTATTCTTAATTATTGTTTGATTTTTATTATCTTTATATTTATTTAATAAATTAATTAATCGAGTTCGAGCAATCCAATAATCTAATGCATTAGTAAAAGTAATTAAATCCGTTTTTTCATCAAGTACTTTTAAATTACGAGTTTCATAATGTAAGTGAAAACAAGCACTACGATAGTTATCATTAATATCAAATAAATGAAAAATATCTTCAGTAGTAGTTTTTAAGATTTTAGCTAAGCTTTCTACTGATGGTCTAAAAGTTAAAGCCATAAGAATAATTTCATTTATTGTAGCTGAATTATAATCTTTAAAAATACTATTATTAGGATTAAAATAAAGGGAATTAGTAGGCTTTTTATTTATTATAATCCCATTTTTATTTTTCTTACCGGTTTCCCTTTTAATTCTTAAAGCATTTTCTTCTTTCTTTTGGCATATTTCTTGATATAAAGCCAAATCTGTTTCTTTTAGATATTCTAAAATTGCTTTTATTTCATTATTTGAAATTTTATAAGTTTTACTTATTTCATTTCCACTTAATCCTTCTCTTATTTTAGTAATAACTAAATTAACTTTTTCAATATTAATATTATTTTCTTTCTTTTCCATTTTTATCTTCCATTTCTTTTATTTATATTTTCATAATTTACTTTATGATTAAAAGCATCTTGATGATGTCGATAGTATTGTTTTTTTAATTCTTCAAGTAATACTGGATCATCAATACTTATTGAATAATCATATAACACTGAAGAAGGTATTTTAAAATAAATCGCGGCTTCTTCTAAAGTAAAGTCTCTTTCTAAAATTATTTTTACAATTCTAATTTTTTCTTCCATATTTAATTTGGAAGTTCTTTGACTTTTGGCTCCTCCTAGTCTATTTCGTTCTAAGGAAGTAGAAGCTTGTGTTAATCGTACCTTTTGATAAAGATTGGGATCATATACATTTGATTTTTCATTATTTAATGCTTTAATATAGTTTTCAATTGTACTTTTTGATAATCCAGTCACTTTTTTAGTTTCTTCAATAGTCATTTTATTTAAAATACAATTAATTACTAAAGAAACTTTTTCTTTATCTAACATTTTTAATCACCATCCTTTAAGATATTTAAGAAAGCTTCTTTAGGTACTTCAACACTACCTAACATTTTCATTTTCTTCTTACCTTCTTTTTGTTTTTCTAATAATTTTCTTTTGCGCGTTACGTCTCCCCCATAACATTTAGCTAAAACATTTTTTTTCATCGCACTTATATTTTCTCTCGCAATTACTTTGGCCCCGATACTCGCTTGAATTGGTACCTGAAACATTTGCCGCGGAATTATTTCTTTTAATTTTTCGACAATAGTTTTTCCTCTTTGATAAGCAAAATCTTTATGAACAATTATTGATAAGGCATCAACAATTTCCCCATTTAATAAAATATCCATTTTAACTAAATTACTTTGTTTATAGCCACATATTTCATAATCAAAGGAAGCATAACCTTTCGTGGTACTTTTTAGTTTATCAAAGAAATCATAAACTATCTCGGCAAGAGGTATTTCATAATGCATGTTGACTCTTGCTTCATCTATATAATCTAAGGATTTATATATACCTCTTTTATTTTGACATAATTCCATGATGGGACCTATATAGGTTGCCGGGACAATGATATTGGTGTATATATATGGTTCTTCAATTGTAGAAATAAATGTACTAGAGGGGAATTTCTTTGGCGAATCGGCCATTTCTATTTGGCCATTAGTTTTAATTATTTTATAGATAACACTAGGACTAGTGGCGATTATTTCAATATTAAATTCCCGTTCGATGCGTTCAATTATTACATCCATATGAAGTAAACCTAAAAAACCCATCCGGAAACCAAACCCTAAAGCATCACTAGTTTCTGGTTCAAAAGTTAAGGCCGCATCATTCAGTTTTAATTTTTCAATGGCTTCTTTTAAATTTTCAAATTTATTTTGTTCTACAGGAAATATTCCCGAATAAACCATTGGTTTCATTTTTTTATAACCTTCTAGTGGACTAGTCGCGGGATTGTCTGTGGTCGTAATTGTATCACCAACTTCTACTTTGGTAATATCTTTAATACTGGCCGCGATATAACCAACTTCCCCACTTACTAGTTTAGCCATTTTTTTCTCTTTCGGAGTTTTTACTCCTAATTCTGTTACTTGAAAAGTAGAACCATTAGCCATCATTTTAATTTCACTATTTAACTTAATTTCCCCATCAATTACTTTAACTAGAGCAACTACTCCTTTATAGGAATCAAAAGCCGAATCAAAAATTAAAGCCCTAGTTTGTTTACTTGTATTATCTTTAGGAGGATTAATTCTTTTTATAACTTCATCTAATAATTCTTTAACCCCTTCTCCAGTTTTCCCACTACATAGAAGTATTTCTTCTTCTTTAAATCCTAAAACATTTTTTAATTCTTCTTTAACTTTAGAAATATTGGCATTTGGTAAATCTATTTTATTAATAACCGGAATTATTTTTAAATCCATTTCTATAGCTAAATATAAATTAGCTAAAGTTTGGGCTTCAATTCCTTGGGTCGCATCAACTACTAAAATTGCCCCTTCACAAGCAGCGAGACTTCTTGATACTTCATAGGAAAAATCGACATGTCCAGGAGTATCAATTAAATTTAGAATATAATCTTCATTATTATAAGTATAGTTTAAATGAACAGCATTTAATTTAATGGTAATTCCCCGTTCTCGTTCTAAATCCATACTATCTAATAATTGCTCTTTCATTTCCCGTTTTTCCACTGCTCCCGTAATCTCAAGCATTCTATCAGCTAGAGTACTTTTACCATGGTCAATGTGAGCAATAATCGAAAAATTACGAATTTTTTCTTGTCGCATAACAAACACCTGAAACGATTATACCTTATTTCTGCAAATTTATCTAGTTATATTATTATTTCTTATTTTTCCTAATCTATATCTAACTATTTTATTTTTAATATTTCTTTTACTTTAGCTATTGTAATATTAGTACATTTAGCTATTAAGTTAATAGGTAAACCTTCTTTATACATATTCTTAATATTTTGGCATTTTTCTTGCTCCATGCCTTTTCTTAAGCCGTATTTCTCGCCCTCTAATCTTATTGAGTTCTCGATCTTTTGATTTACTTTCTTCGCATCATAATATAATCCCATAAATTCTTCATTCATTTTTAATTCCTCCAATTCTTTTAATATTCCTTTGTCACTTTCATCTGTAACTAAACT
>CANPZX010000073.1 GCA_947589195.1 uncultured Bacilli bacterium
AGTGAAAGATGATCATTGTAACACTTAATGGAACATTAAAAAATGATGTGTTCCATTTAATTTTTCATTTAATAAATATAAGTAAAAAACTTCTTTTTCTTTTTTTTATTTTTTGATATACTTATCGTGAATAAGAATCGAAGGGATAAAAAATGACCAAAAAAAAGAAAATGAATTATAAAAATTTAAAAATAAATGAAGAAAGCCTAACTACTACAACAATTGGTCTTATGCCAGAAGAACAAAAAGGCCCATTATTTGTTATAGTTTTATTTGCTATTTTGTTAGGAATAGTCTTTTTCTTACCAGATATTTTAAATTATATGAATAATCGTAATAATGAAGAAGTAAATCTTCCTAATTCAAGTGATAAAGGTACCTCTGGTGAACCTAGTGAAATCGAAGAAGAAATCCAAATGTATGATTTATCTAATAATTTAACAATTACCTTAGATGAAGTTTTAACAATAAATAATTTTAAAATAGCTAATAATACTATAAACTTTCGGATAAAAAATAATGGTGAAAATAGATATTATTTTAATCGTTATAATTATTTTTTAGAACTTTATAGTGAAAATAATACTTTATTAGAAAGAGTAATCTTACAAAAAGAAGGCTTAGCTAAAGATAGCACGAAAGATTATAGTTATGAAATAAAACCTGAAACTAGTAATTTAGCTAAAAAAATAGTTTTTACCAATATAAATTCTGATGGTTATCCCGTAGTTGATTTAATAAATAATACCTTAACTTGTACTAAAGGATATGAAACTATTACCTATGATTTTATAGAAAATAAGTTAAAAACTATTAATGATGTTGTAAATTATCCCTTTAGTAGTGATCAAAACTATACTCATAACTTATTAACTTATCAAAATCAAGTAAGTTTTAATAATAATATCGTGGGAGTTACAGCTACTTTAACTGAAGCCAGCACGGGATTTATTGTAAATACCATTTTAGATTTAGAAAAAGTTGATATTACGAAACTATCTAATAATAACTATTATGCCTATGAAACTTTAGCTAAAATAGTTAAATTTGAAACAGAAGCAAGGGGTTTTAGTTGTAATTAAAGGAAGTGTTATAAATGGACTATACTATAAACATAAATGATTTTCATGGTCCAATGGATTTACTCTTACATTTAGTTAAATCTTCCAAGATGGATATATACGAAATAAATACGAGTGTAATAATTGAAGAATATCTAAATTATATAAAAAAAATGCAAAATTTAAATATTGATATAGCTAGTGAATTCTTAGTCATGGCTGCGACATTAGTTCATTTAAAAAGTAAAATGCTAATTGGTATAAAAGAAGAAAATGAAAAAGAAGAAGAACTTGAATATGATATAAATACCGAAGAAGATTTAAAAAATCGCATAATTGAATATGAAAAATATAAAAATATGAGTGAAATATTTAAAGAATTAGAAGATAAAAGAAGTGATTTTTATACAAAAAGTCCTGAAAATTTAAGTGAATATAAAAATGATGCTATAACTAAAGATGGTAATGTTACTTTAAAAGATTTAGTAGATGCTTTTTTAGCCTATCAAGAACGAATTAATATGCAAAAACCCCTTCAAACTAAAATTACCCATAAAGAAATAAGTGTTGAAGAAAGAATAAATAATATAAAAGAAATCTTAAAAATTCATTCTCGGATAAACTTTACCGAATTATTTACAACATTAAAAAAAGATTTTATAGTTGCTACTTTTTTAGCAATTTTACAGATGGCTAAAAATCAAGAAATAAAATTAAGTCAGGAAAGTAATTTTAAAAATATTGTCTTAGAAAGTAGGTAATTAATTTGAATAAGAAAGGAATATTAGAAGGACTATTATTTGTCGTAGGTGATGAAGGTATTACTTTAGATAAAATCGAAGAAATATTAGAAATAGGTCCGGAAGAAGCAAAAAATATGCTAAAAGAATTAAAAGCAAGTTATGAAAGTGATGAACGGGGAATAAGAATTAGTTATTTAGGAAATGCCTTTAAATTAACAACTAAACAAGAACATAAAGAGTATTATAAACGTTTAGTAGAAAATAGTAATAATAATCTTTTATCCGCGGCCTCTTTAGAAGTATTAGCTATTGTTGCTTATAATCAACCAATAACTAGAATTGAAATAGATGAAATGCGGGGTGTTTCTTCTATATATATTTTAAGAAGATTAGTAGCTAAAGGTTTGTTAAAAGAAGCCGGAAAAAGTACGATGCCAGGTCGACCAAACTTATATGCAACAACTAGTGATTTTTTAGATTACTTTGGTTTAGCTTCGATAAATGATTTACCAAAAATAGAAATAGAAGACGAAAATCCTCAAGAAAAAGATTTATTTACCTCAATTTATAAAGAAGAAGTTTTAGAACATGAATGATTTATATACTGAAGAAATTGATGTAATAAATAAAGAGTTTCTAAATAACGAAATAAATAAAAAAATGATTCATAATAAAACTTTAGAAAAAGTTGTATTTAAAAATTGTAGTTTTTTAACTAACTTTGAAAATGTAATCTTTAAAGATGTAACTTTTATAGGCTGTAATTTAGCTAATGTAACTTTTAATGAGTGTGGGATAATCGAAAGTAATTTTCAAGATTGTAAACTAACTGGAGCTTTTTTTGCAAATTCTAATATAAATAAAACAAATTTTAGTAATTGTATAGCCAAGTATAGTAATCTATCTATTTGTAAATTAAAAAAAGTTAAAATGCAAGATTTAGATTTATCAGAAAGTAGTTTTTATGAATTAGAAATAAATGATTGGGATTTAGTTAATGTTAATTTAAATAAAACTAATTTTGATAAAGTTAATTTAAAGAATATAGATTTAACAAAATGTCAGTTAGAAGATATATTAATTGATTTAAAATATTTAAAAGGAAGTATTATGGGCTATGATCAAGTTCTTAATATTGTTCCTTTATTAGGTATTATTTTAAAGTAGGAGAGTTGTATGAAAAAGAATTATATGTATATTTTATTAACTATTTTAATAGTGGTCTTAATGGGTTTAAGTGGCCTTTGGGCTTTTAAGTTTATGGAAAATAAAATAAATAATAATAAGGAATCTAATCCTGTTAATAATCAAGAAGAAAAGGAAAAATTACCCGAAGAAGAAATAGAAGAACCTGAAGTTAAAACTAGTACGATTTTATTAAGTGCAATTGGAGATTGTACAATTGGTTATGATGATAATTTTGGTTATACTAATAGTTTTAATGATATATATGATAAAAATGGGCCTGATTTCTTTTTCTCTGGAGTTAAAGAAATTCTAGAAAATGATGATTTGACTATTGCTAACTTAGAAACAACTTTTACTGAAGCCACAGTTAAAAATCCTAAAAAATTTAATTTTAAAGCTCCTCCAAGTTATGTTGATATCTTAACCAGAGGAAGTATTGAAGTGGTTAATGTTGCTAATAATCATACTTTAGATTATAAAGAAGTAGGTTATCAAGATACTTTAAAAACCTTAGAAAATGCTAATATTCCTTACTTTGGTTATGATTATACTTATGTTTATCAAAAAGATAATATTAAACTAGGTTTAGGCGGAATTTATTGTATTGAAGATAAAACTTGTACCCAAAAAATTGATAAAGTTATTAAGTTATTACAAGAACAAAATGTTGATAATATGATTATATCTTTTCACTGGGGTATTGAATATGATTATTCCCAAAGTTCTACCCAAACATATTTAGCCCATTATGCTATCGATAAGGGAGTAGATTTAGTTTTAGGACATCATCCTCATGTTTTACAAGGAATAGAGAATTATAAAGGTAAATATATTGTTTATAGTTTAAGTAATTTCTCTTTTGGTGGTAATAAAAATTCTAAAGATAAAGATTCAATGATTTTTCAAATGCAATTGACTTATGAAAATCAAAATTTAACTGATACAGCAATTAAGGTTTATCCTGTACGTATTTCTACTTATGATAATCGAAATGATTATCGTCCCCGTTTAGTTGATGGTGAAGAAAAAACTAGGATTCTTAAAAAAATTCAAACTTATAGTGTAGGAGTAAATTTAATTTGAAAGATAACTATGAAGTAATTTTAACCAAATTAGCTTCTTCGAAGTTTCGTCGTAGTTTTCATTTAAAAAAACAAGATAAAGAATATATTACCAAGGTTGGTTTGTCTAAAATAAAAGACCATGCTTATGATTTTATTACTAAAAGAATAGCTCCCGCTAATGTAGCTAATGATGGAAAACAAACCCCATACCATGGTCACCCCGTTTTTATCGCGGAGCATGCCACCGCCACCTGTTGTCGAGGTTGTTTATATAAATGGTATCATATTCCTAAAGATAGAGAATTAACTAAAAAAGAAATAGATTTTATTGTTTTACTAATTATGACTTGGATTAATAAAGAATACTATAATAAATGATTATAGTATTTTTTATACATTGAAAATAAATTTAAATTATTTTATACTATAGATAACAATAGAAAAGAGGATAATAATGAAATTAGAAAGATTTAAGAAAAATAAAAAACTAAGAAATATCCTCCTAACTCTAGGGCTAATGCTTGTTCTGGGGGGGGGGTATTTTAGTCTATAGGACATATGCCTTATACCAAGAAGATAAAGAATATAATATTATAAAAGGAGTAGTCCCAGATTTTGGATATGATGTAAAATTAGCAATTGAAGTAAATGATGAGAAAGTAAAAGAAATTCCAGCCCGAGGCTTATATAAAACGGAAGTACAATGTAATAATGACGCAACAGGCTCGTGGGACTATAATGCCTGGAATTTAAAAATAGATAATTTAAAGAAAGATACTAAATGTAATATAACCTTTACATCTGGTCTAACTGATGTTGAATATCAAGAATATTTAGAAGCAGGAATAGCTTTAAGAAGAAATACGTATCGAGGAAAAGATATATCTGATTTATATACATCTGGAAAATTATATGAACAAATAGGAAAATGTACGTTTGATGATATCTATGTAGGTGATTATTTTACAACCAATAAAGGACAAGAAGTAACATGGTTAATAGCAGACTTAAATAATTATTTACATACCGGTGATCAAGATATTAAAAGTAAAGAAGGATATGTTAATAAAGCCGGTGGAGGATTAATGGCATGCCATGCTACTATAATTCC
>CANPZX010000074.1 GCA_947589195.1 uncultured Bacilli bacterium
CCCCCATTTAAGCTTTTTTCCATTTTCATCTTCTCCTATTCTCTAGAAAAATAATAGCATTTATCAAAAAAAATGTAAATAAAAAATAGAATTTTAAATTCTAATTTTCATTCTTTTTTAAAACTGTAATAGCTATATTACTAGTATCAATTTTATTTATTACTTTTAAAACATCATCTAAAGTTATTTTACTTAAAATATCTTTAATATTAGCAATAACTTTATCATAAGTTAAAATATCCATTTGAATATAATCATTAACATCCATAATATCATCATAATTTAAAACTAAAGTAGCAATAGAAGAATTAATTTTTCTTTTTAGATTTTCTTCACTCATCGTTAAATTTTTAAAACTTTTTTTTATTTTTTCAATTACTTCACTAGTAAAATCTGTTTCTAAAGTAATACTTAAAATAAGATAATCTTCAATAAAGATTCGTTTAATTCCCATAAAATTAATTAATTCTTCTTCCATTAAATATTCTTTTAAATCACTAGTTGCCCCAAAGTTGGCATTTAAAATTAAAGAAGCAATTATTCTTAAAGAAACTTCATCGATTTCTTTAAAATTACTAAGAGGTACTTTAACGGATATTTTTATTTTATCTTTTTCAACATTACCAAATATTTCTTCATAGTTTTCTTTTACTTCTTTAGGTTCGCGATATTTTTTTAATTTAACTTCTTTAATTTTAGACCATGTTTTATCTTTTAAAGTTTCTTCAACTAATTTAAAAACTTCATGATAATTAACATTACCACAGACAATTAAAAACATATTCTCTGGTCGATAAAAAGTATTATATACTAAAAGAATATCTTCTAATGTTATATTTTTAATATCTTCAATTTTTCCCGTAATTTGATCACGATATTTATATTTATGAAATAAATCTTTAAAATGGGTATAATATAAATTACTTTCGGGTAAATCTTCATCCATTTTCGTTTCTTCAATAATAATTCCTCGTTCTTTATTTAAAGTTTTTTTACTAAAATAAGGATTTAAAACAAAATCTAATAAATGTTTGATATTTTCTTGTATTTCTTCGGTAGCATATACATGATAACAAGTATAATTAAAAGTTGTATAAGCATTTACTTCACTACCATATTTACTAAAAAAATCCGTTGAGGTAGTATTTTCATCTTCATAAAAACATAAATGTTCTAAAAAATGGGCTATCCCACTTGGTACTTGATAATTTTTACCATTTACTTTAAATTCTTGATGAATTGAACCATATTTAACACTTAAAGAAGCAAACATTCCTTTTACTTTTTGATTAGGCCAAACATAAACTTTTAAGCCATTAATAGTATCATGATAAATTACTTCATCTAATCCTTGCATTTTTATTTCTTGCATGGTTTACTCTCCTTGCTTTTTAATTCATAAATAAAATTAAGTTTTAATTTTTTACCTAATTTAATTAATTCATCTTTAGTTATTTTTTTAGTTTCTTCTCTTAACTTACCAATTAAAGGGACATTTGTAATTGTATGAAAAACATAATTATTAATTAAACTATTTTGATTATCACTAATAACATTAGCATACATGGAAAGTTGTTTTTTAAACATTGTAATTTCTTCTTCAGTTATTTTACCACTCGCCATATCTTTTATACATTTTTTTATTAATTTAATAGCTAAAGGAACATTTTCATCTTCTAGACTTACTTGAACTAAAGCTAAGTTATCATATTTAAAAGTTAATAATTGAACACTATAACAAAGTTGATTTTCTTCTCTTAGAGCATGACATATTTTGGAATTTAAACCCCCACTTCCTAAGATTTCACTAAATAAACTTAAAGTAATATGTCTTTCTTTTTCAGTTAAATTAACTAAATTATAGCCCATAATTAAATTAGTTTGTAAAAATGAACTATTTTCTTCTTTAATTAAGACTTTTTTTCGTTCTTTATTTTTTACTTCCGATGTTATTTTATGATTTTTTAAACAGTTATTATGAAAATAACGATTAATAAGATTTACTACTTTATCCATATCTAAATTACCAATTATATAAATATTACATAAACTATTTTGATAAAATTCTTGATAAAATTCATATAAGTTTTCTAAAGTTATGGCTTCAACTTCTTCTTTAGTACCCGTAATAGGATAAGATGTAGGAGAATTTTCATCTAAAGTTTTTAAAGCTTGACGATATGCATAAGTATTAGGGTTTTCTTTAATTTCATTTATTTCATCTAAAATTCTTTTTTTAACTATTTTAAATGTTCTTAAATCAAATTCATTATTATTAACATTAGGATTTTCTAAAACATCAAATAAAAAACTTAAACATTTTTCTAAATAATCTTCTTCAATTGCATATTTAGGATTTAAAAAGTCATAGACAAAATTGGAAAATATCATATTTCCTACTTTACTCGTAACTCCATATAAACTAGCTTCATATAATTCTTCTAATTTAATGACTAAATCTTTTCTTTTAGGATAGTTTTTGGAAGAATGACATAGTAAAGAAGTTAAAAAATTTATTTTAGCTAAATTTTCTTTTTCTATATTATCATAAAATACTACTTCTAAATGACAATTTTTAAATTTGTCTGTTTTTATGGTATAAACATTATAAGTATCAAATTCAAATTTACGATATTCCATAGTTCACCTCACATTTTTAGTATATACTTTATTTAGGTTTTTATATATTTTTTTTAAACTTCTAATCTTTGATTAAGCGATTTAATTCGATGGCATATTCCATTGGTAATTCTTTTTTAAAGTCGGAGATGAACCCCATAATAATTAATTCTTTAGCTCGATCCATATCTAAACCTTTACTCATTAAGTAAAATAATTTGTCTTCATCAACTTTGGATACAGTAGCTTCATGAGCAATACTGGAACTATTATTTAAAACAATATTAGTGGGATAAGTATCACTTTTCGAATATTTATCAATAATGATCGTATCACATTTAACTAAAGCTGTCGAGTTAGTAGCTTCTTTAGTTATTTTAGTGGTTCCGCGATAGTTAGCTATTCCTCCCGATTCCGCGATTGATTTACTAATGATATTGCTTTTCGTATTTTTACCTAGATGAATCATTTTCGCCCCGGCATCTAAGATTTGACCATTTTTCGCATAAGCAATACTTAAGGAATTACCCACGGCATAATCCCCTTTTAAGATACAAGAAGGATATTTCATTGTTATTTTGCTCCCAATATTACCATCAATCCATTCCATTTTGCCATAATCAGCAACAATGGCTCTTTTAGTCACTAAATTATAGACATCGGTACTCCAATTTTGAATGGTGGAATATCGCATATTAGCATGTTTACCAACATATATTTCCACAACTCCCGCATGTAAGGAAGTTGAAGAATAACTTTTCGCCGTACAGCCTTCAATATAAGAAAGACTTGCTTCATCATCAACGATAATAATTGTTCTTTCAAATTGACCTAAGTTTTTGGTATCAATCCGAAAATAACTTTGTAAAGGTCTATCTAAACTTACACCTTTAGGAACATAAATAAAGGTTCCTCCACTCCAAACTGCCCCATTTAAAGCGGTATATTTATTTTCATCATATTTAACTAAATTATTAAAATATTTTTTGAATAAGTCGGGATATTGTTGTAAGGCTTCATCAGTACTTAAGAATATTACCCCTTTATCTTCTTTTTGTTTATGATAAACTACTTCGCTTTCATATTGATTAGATACTCCCGCTAAGTATTTTTCTTCAGCATCAATTACCCCTAATTCTTGGAAAGTATTTTTAACATTTTCATCTACTTCTTCCCAATTATCTTTATTTTTAGCATATTCATTTTTGTAATATAATATATCATCAAAAGAAATATCAATTAAGGGACCAAATTTAGGATTATCTAAACTTTTAAATTTTTCATAACTTTGTAATCTAAAGTCTAACATCCACTTTGGTTCATTTTTACTTTTAGATAATTCAATTATAAATTCTTTCGTTAATTTTTGCATAGTAATCACTAATTAAAATTATATCGCAGTTTAATATTTTTACCAAGAAAAAAATTAGGTTGTTCACCTAACCAATTAGAAAACGGGGACGAATGCCAATAGATATTGATGATTCGGCACCGCTAGCATAGCCAAGTGAGTCAACACCAGCAAACTTCGTGGAACTGATAATCGCTTTTAACCAATATTTAAAACGTTGACTACCATAATTATTGATAAACTCTGGTTTTAACATAAAAATAGCATACTGGCGATTATCGATTCCGATATCATAGCCAGAAGAGGACCAAACTGTTGAACCATAGACATTCACTTCGCTCATCAAGTCTAAATATCGTTCTTCCCAACTCCAGCCAGATGAGGCACCATTTGATTGTCCAGTTTGATTTGAACGACTTTCTTCCATAGCATTACTTACTAAATTTTTATATTTAATAATATGATTACCAAAATCCGTGACTAAATATTTATTTAAGATATCTTGTTTACTAGAATCTATTGCTGTTCCTAAAGGGTAGTATACATCTCACTTCCTTTATATCCTCCAGCTGTAGTATTAGTGGTATTCATTTGAGCATATGTTAGAGGATAAGCTGGAATGATGGTCGCATGACAAGTTTCTAATGCGATATCTCCGGAATATAAATAATTATTGATATCCGCGATTAACCAGATTATTTTTCTATTTTCACTATCTGTTTGCTTACTTTCTATATAATCGCCAACATAGATATCATCAAAGGTACAGTTTTTTATTTGTTTATATAAATTCATTTCGTTTTCTTCTGGTAAGTCTTTATAACTTGTTATATTTTTACCACGATAAGTATTGCGTCGGGCATTTACCCCGGCACTTAGATATTCTTCATATTCTTTTTTATCTAAACCAGATGTAAATGTTATATCACATTTGGTTCCTTCTTTTATTTCATCTATTTTTAAACTCCATGCATTGTAGTCCCATTCGCCCTTTGCGTCATTACAACCAACATCAACTTTATAATATCCGCGATTGGGAATAGTCTTAGTTTTTTTATCATTTACTACAATGGCTAATTTATAATTTTCATAACTTTGATATTTTCCTTGGGTATAGTTATATATTCTACTTACTAAAATACCCCCCCCCCAGAACGACAATTATACCTAGGATTG
>CANPZX010000075.1 GCA_947589195.1 uncultured Bacilli bacterium
GAATTTAGTGAACAAGATAATATAGTTTTAAAAGAAGCCATACCGATATTAAATAGTGAAGGAGAAAAGTTAACTCCATATATAATAAGTATCAAAAATACCTGTGATGCTGAAACTAAATATCAAGTAAATTTAGAAGTAACAGATAATAGTTTAAATAGTAAATATATTGATTTAAAAGTAAATAGTGATGATTATAAGATATTAAATGAATATGCAACAAGTGAAGGTATTTTAGAAGAAAATTTAGAATCCTATAAAATAGGAGAAGGCCATTTAAGAAAGAATCAAGTTATAAATTATGAAATAAGATTATGGATGGACGAAGATATAAGTGCTGATGAAACCGAAGCGATGAATAAAAGTTTTCGAAGTAAAGTAACAGTTGAAGCAACAGCAGAGAAAACTGAAGGTAAATATAAAGAAGATATTTTAAATGGAGCTGATCCAATATTAAATGAAAAACTTATTCCAGTCATAATAGATAATCAAGGAAAAGTAACAAGAGCAGATGAGAATGCTAAATGGTATAACTATGCAAATAGAGAATGGGCCAATGCTGTTATCTTGAATGATGAAGTACAAGACCCAGGAGCAGGTCAAGAAATACTAGAAGATTCAATTGAAAGTTATTTTGTATGGATACCAAGATATCGATATAAAATATTTAGTGATACTAGATATGCTAGTTTATCAGAAGAAATAGAAGATAGAGTACAAACAATAGATGTAATCTTTGAGAATAAAGAAACACCAGAATCGAAAAATGAAACAAAAGGAAAATGGTTAACCCATCCTGCCTTTACTTCATTTGAAACAAATGGCATCTGGGTTGGCAAATTTGAAACGGGATATAAAGGAGCGAATAATATAAATGATGCTCAAAAAAATCCAAATAGTGAGCAAGATGCAATAAGTGAAGCTAGTAAAGTTATCATTAAACCAAATGTGTATAGTTGGCGAAGTATTCAAGTTTCTCGGGCTTATATTGTTGGTAGATATTATGAAGAAGAATTAAATAGTCATATGATGAAGAATACGGAATGGGGGGCAGTAGCATATTTAAGTCAAAGTATCTATGGAAGTGGAGAAGAAGTAAGAATTAATAATAATTCTAGTTATTTAACCGGATATGCCGCGAAGACTGTTCCTACAACTGGATATACGATAACGAATGAATCTTGTAAAACTCACCCTGAAGCTTGCAATGAATATGGCCCTGCTAATAAAGGGACTGATGGTGAATTAAATACTAACTATTTTAATAAAGATAGTGTTGTAGCTTCTACTACCAATAATTATACCGGTATCTTTGATATGAGTGGTGGAGCCTGGGAATATATGATGGCTGGAATGGAAGATGCAACTGGTTCAAATACTTTGTCAAGTGGTCGACATAATGTGTATAATTCCGGATTTAATGGCAAACTTACTTGTCCAAATTGTACCGATACTAATGTTACCCCTAATAAAGATATTACTGAGGTTGCTGGAGGTATCGATTTACCAAAAGATGCAAGATATTATGATATATATTCATTTAGTACCAATGCTAATGATAATAGCAGGTTTATCTTTGGTGATGCGACAGGAGAGTTGGGGCCATTTAAAAGTATACAATATAAAGGAACAACCGAAGGAGCAGTTGCTCAAACTAGATACATAAGCAGTTGGTATAATGATGCTAGCTATTCACTACTTTCTGATGTCCCATGGGTGTATCGTGGAGGCTTTCGCAGCTATGGTACAGAAGCAGGTTTGTTTTCATTCCATAGATACAACGGCGACGCAACTAGTAACATTTCTTTCCGCTTAGTCTTAGCCTTCTAATATTTTTGTCTACAACTTGTCAAAGAAGCAGTTTTAACTAACGCTTCTTTTTTTATATTGGTATAATAGAAATACTGGAGGAAAGAAAGATGAAAAAATTTGTTTATTTATTTAGTGAAGGCAATAAAGATATGCGCGAACTTCTAGGAGGTAAAGGTGCTAATTTAGCTGAAATGACTAATATTGGTATGCCAGTACCTAGAGGATTTACGATTACAACTGAAGCTTGTACAGATTATTATGCTAATAATGAAAAAATAGCTGAAGAAATTGTAAGTGAAATATATACTAAAGTTGCTGAACTAGAAAAAATTACAGGCAAAACTTTTGGCGATAAAGAAAACCCTCTTTTAGTAAGTGTTAGAAGTGGAGCTAGAGCAAGTATGCCAGGAATGATGGATACTGTTTTAAATTTAGGATTAAATGATGAAGTAGCTGAAGGATTTACTATTGCTACTGATAATAAAAGATTCGTTTATGATTCGTATAGACGTTTTATTCAAATGTTTGCCGATGTGGTTAAAGGATACCCTAAAAATAAATTTGAAAGACGTTTAGATGAGATAAAAGAAGAAAAAGGGGTTAAATATGACACAGAATTAACGGCCGAAGATATGGTTGAAGTAACGAATGAGTTTAAAAAGATTTATAAAGATATTGCGGGGACAGATTTTCCCCAAGAACCAAAAGTTCAACTTATTGAAGCGGTAACAGCAGTTTTTAGAAGTTGGAATAATGAGCGAGCTATTTATTATCGGAGAATGAATGATATTCCATCAAGTTGGGGGACAGCTGTAAATGTTCAAGAAATGGTTTATGGTAATCGAGGTAATAACTCAGGAACAGGAGTAGCCTTTACGAGAAATCCAGCAACTGGGGAAAATAAATTATATGGAGAATACTTAATAAATGCCCAAGGTGAAGATGTCGTTGCGGGTATTCGTACTCCGGAACCAATTAGTAAACTAGAAACTGATATGCCCGAAGTTTATGAAGAGTTTAAAAATATTGCGAAAAAACTAGAAAGCCATTATAAAGATATGCAAGATATGGAATTTACAATTGAAAATGGTAAATTATTTATGCTTCAAACGCGGAATGGTAAAAGAACAGCGGCAGCGGCTATCAAAGTAGCGGTAGATATGGTTCATGAAGGTATGTTAACGGAAGAAGAAGCACTATTAAAAGTTGAACCAAAACAACTAGATGCTTTACTTCATAGAACATTTGATGCTGATGCTTTAAAAAATGGAACGAAACTAGCAAGTGGTTTAGCTGCTTCTCCAGGCGCGGGAGCTGGTAAAATTTATTTTAATGCTGAGGATGTAATCGAAGCTAGTAAAAAAGGTGAAGATACAATTTTAGTCCGTTTAGAAACTAGCCCGGAAGATATTGAAGGAATGCATCACGCTAAAGGCATTCTTACTATTCGAGGTGGAATGACTAGTCATGCGGCAGTTGTTGCGCGTGGTATGGGGCGTTGTTGTGTATCTGGTTGTGGAGAATTAAAAATTGATGAAGAAGCTAAAACTTTAACAACTAAAGATGGTAAAGTCTTAAAAGAAGGCGATACAATTTCTTTAGATGGTAGTACGGGTATTGTTTATGAAGGTATTTTAAAGAGTGTGGAACCAACAATAAGTGGTGATTTTGAAACATTTATGGGTTGGGCTGATAAAACTCGGAGAATGAGTGTTCGAACTAATGCCGATACCCCAAAAGATGCTATTCAAGCTAAAAAGTTTGGTGCTGAAGGAATAGGGTTATGTCGAACAGAGCATATGTTCTTTGAAAGCGAAAGAATCTTTAACTTTAGAAGAATGATCGCGGCTGAAACAGTTGAACAAAGAGAAGAAGCTTTAGATAAAATTTTGCCTTATCAAAGACAAGACTTTGAAGAATTATATCGAGCTATGGCTCCATATCCTGTAGTTATTCGTTATCTAGATCCACCATTACATGAATTCTTACCTAAAGAAGATAATGAAATAAAAGAACTTGCTAAATCTTTAAATATGAGTTTTGAAAGTTTAAAAGCAAGAATTGATTCGTTAAAAGAATTTAATCCAATGATGGGACACCGGGGATGTCGTTTAGCTATTACTTATCCCGAAATTGCCAAAATGCAAACGAGAGCAGTTATTGAAGCAGCTATTAATGTTAATAAAGAAGGTTTGAATGTTTCTCCTGAAATTATGATTCCTTTAGTAGGAGATATTAATGAACTTAAATATGTTAAAAAAGTTGTTTGTGAGACTGCTGATAAATTAATAAGTGAAAACAAAGTTGATTTAAAATATAAAGTTGGGACAATGATTGAAATTCCAAGAGCGGCTATTTTAGCTGATGAATTAGCAACTGAAGCAGAATTCTTCTCTTTTGGAACTAATGATTTAAGTCAAATGACTTATGGTTTTAGTCGTGATGATGCTTCGAAGTTCTTAAATGATTATTATGATAAAGGTATTTTTGAAAGTGATCCATTTGCTAAATTAGATACTAAAGGTGTTGGAGCATTAGTTAAAATGGCAGCTGAGAAAGGTAGAAGTACCAGAAAAGATATTCATTTAGGTATTTGTGGAGAACATGGCGGTGATCCAGCAAGTATTGAATTTTGTGAAACCGTAGGTCTTGATTATGTATCTTGTTCCCCATTTAGAGTTCCAATAGCTCGTCTTGCGGCAGCTAGAGCAGTTATTGAAAATAGACAATAAAAACTGTGAAATATCATAATAAATAAACTATTTATGGCATATAATATTATTGTATACTAATTGCCATTTTCTTAAAAATATAGTATATTTATTGTGCACTTGTGAAAAGTGTGAAAATGTTTTTCGCTTCTGGATGGTTAGCGAATAATAAATGATTCCAGGCGACAATGTTTTTCGCTTCCAGGTGGTGCGACTAATAAATGATCCTGGTCGAAAA
>CANPZX010000076.1 GCA_947589195.1 uncultured Bacilli bacterium
ATACTTATTTTTAATAGCGACATTTTCACTTATTATTCGTTAGAAAATTAGAGACATTATTACTAATTATTCACAATAATATTTATTTTTTGTTATGAAAACTTGAACAAAATTTATTTTATATTATAATATCAACCTTGAAGAAATTGGTGATTTAGATGAAAAATACTTATGTTCTTTTTAATTTAATTGGTCAAAATATGAAAAAAATAAGAAAAGATATAATTAAAAAAACGCAAGAAAAATTAGCTGAAGATGTAAATATGAGTAGAAGCTTTTTATCGCATTTAGAAAGTGAGAATGTTGATGTAGGTGTTTCATTAGATACTTTATTTTATCTTTCACAAAAATATAACTTTGATATTCGTTTATTCTTTGATGGATATGAAAAACTATTAAAGTAAATAAATTCTCAATATATTGAAATTAATTATTTTTTTACTGGCTTATTACTCATAAATAATATAATAATCTCCAATTAAAATATATTGATAATCATTAATATCAATATTACCTATATCATATTTAGAAATAATAAAGGCTTCATTATCTTTTTTATTTTTAAATCTATTCATAAGAATATCATAATCATTTATTTGCTCTGTTTTAGTTTGATCTATAATATCTTGATATTCCGGATATATTTCATATGACGGACTAAAAAAGATCGTTTCTTTATTTAAAACTACATTAGAATAATGAATAGCTTCCGGCATTTGTCGGCCAAAGCAACCAGATGACGCAATTAAATTATTATATGAACCATAAAAATAGATAATGAAACTAATAAATAATAGCGTATAAATAGTAATTAAACTACCCTTAAGTATTTTATTATTTTTAAAATAATTAATAAATATAGTTATTCCATAAACACTAAAGAATAAAGTTGGATACCAAATAATATTTAACCTATTTATGTTTATATCATTAATAATTATTCCTAATATTAAACTTAAAATAAACCATAAAGTTATTAAAAATAAGCCATGATTTTGTTTTTGTTTTTTAAAATAACTTATAATGCCTAAGAAAAAGAATAATATAGATATATGATAGAATGTTCCAAAATATTTCGTGGCATTCCATTCAAAATCATCATATTGAAGGAAAAATGTTTTAACTAAACTTTGAATATTATTTATAAATGTTTGACCAATATTTTGGGAAAAGAATATCATATCATTAGTTCTGGTTGAATTAGCAAAATATTGGATAGTAATTGGTCCTAGATGAAGATTCGTATTTATTTTAAAGGCATTCAAAACATACATTAAAAAAATTGGAGTACTTACTAAGAAATAGATACCAATACAAATAAAAATGCTTTTTAAATCTACTAACTTTTGTTTTTTTAAATAAATAGCGCTTACTAGTAAAAATAAAGGAACAATATAAATAGAGACGCCATATGTATACATAGTTAAACCAAAGAATAGCATAGATAGATAAAGATATATCGTTTTCTCTTTTATTCCCCGATAAAGAAAATAAATGGCAAAAAGCATAAAATGGGGAAACATATTACAATCAATTGCCCAGATAGATTGCATAAAATGCCAAGGATTTATAGCAATAAAGGCTAAAGCTAAAAGAGCAATTTTTGTATTTTTAAAAATTCTTTTAATTAAATCATAAAATACTAATATTCCCAAAATACTTACAATAAGCATTGGTAATCTAACACTAACAAGAGAAATACCAAAAAGTTTAAAAGAAAGAGCCATTAAGTAAAAAAGCATAACACTTTGACCCATGCTTCCCCAAGCCTCAAGATAAACAGGGAAACTAGTAAAGTATTTATCTACCCCCCCCCGGCCATGAATTTAGCATTTACCGCGGTCATTGCCTCATCACAATTGACATCAGGAATACCATTGGGCCATGAATAAACACGAACTCCTATCGCAATTAATAAAAGAACAAGAAAAATAATTTTAGTTTGATATTTAGTTAAATTAAGTTTCATTAATAACACCACATTTTCTTTAAGTATTATAACATAAGTAAAAAATATTTTGTCTATTACATTCTATTGTTATATGTAATATAAGATATTCTAGGAATATTTTTTAATTTATTAAAAACCTTGGACGGACACCAATATCCGTATTGGATGCATAGTGAGCAAAGGCAGAGCCTCCAGCAATATCCGCGAATGCCATTGAATTAGATACAGCTTTTAACCAATAGTTAAATCTTTTATTATTATAACTATTGATAAATTCGGGTTTTAACTTGAATATGGCATATTGTCTATTATCAATGCCTATATCATAACCAGATGAGGACCATATAGTTGAGCCATAAACGTTTACTTCGCTCATTAAATCAAGTTTACTTTCATACCATGCCCAACCTGATGATGCTCCACCATAATCTCCCGTACTTACTCCAAACTGATTAGAACGATTTCCATCATATTGGTCAGCTAGTAAATTTGTATATTCTATTATATTATCGCCAAATACAGGTGTTATATATTCATCTAGTATACTTGGTAATGTTTCTTGTTTCATCTTACTTCCCACATATGCTCCTATGCTAGTTCTTTCTGTATCAGAACCTAATTGTTTAAGTTTTAAATTGGAATTTACTACACCAGTAGTATTACTATCATTCATACCTGCATATTTTAATGGCTCTGCAGGGATTATTGTTGCATGACATTCAGTTAATGGAGTATAACCAGAATATCGATAATTATTTAAATCAGCTATTAGCCAAGTTACTGTATGACTCTCTTTCTTACTATCCTCTTTTGCTGTTGTGAAATAATCACCTACATAAATATCGTTAAACGTACAATTTTGTATTTGCTTAAATAATTCATTATTTTCATATAAATAGGTTATATTTCTACCGCGATACGTATTTCTTCTTAATGCTATTCCTGCTTCTAAATATTCTTGATATTCAGCATCAGTTAGACCAGATGTAAAGGTTATATTACATTTAGTATCCTTCTTTAAATTATCTATTTTTAAATTCCAGGCATTATAATCCCATACACCAGTTGCGTCATTATTACATACAACATTGGTTTTATATAAGCCTCTAACCGGAACACTGTTTTCTTTTTTTCCATCTACTTCAATAGCTAATTTAACATCATAACCAAAATCAGGGACTATTCCTTTTATTACATTATATTCTTTTTCACTCTGGTATAAAGCATATGTTCTATAGACTAAAATACCCCCCCCCCAGAACAAGCATTAGCCCTAGAGTTAGGAGGATATTTTTAAATTTTTTATTTTTCTTAAATTTTTCTAGTTTCATTGTTATCCTCTTTTCTATTGTTATCTATAGTATAAAATAAATTATGTTTATTTTCAATTACTTTAATCGATTAAAAAACGAGGACGGACATAATTTTCATGAGCTGCATAAGAAATTGATGCTTCACCAGTAACGTAAGAACTAGCAAATAGTTGAAATGACACAACTGCCTTTAACCAATAATAATATCTTGTATTACCATCACTATTGATAAATTCTGGCTTTAACTTGAATATGGCATATTGTCGATTATCGATACCGACATCATAGCCGCTTGATGACCAGACTGTTGAACCATACACATTTACTTCACTCATTAAATCTATTTGGCTATCATACCAAGCCCAGCTAGATGAAGCACCAGTTGGCGTTCCAAGTTGATTTGAACGACTTTGTTCCATTTGATCAGCTAATAAATTAGTGTATTTTATAATATGCTTTTCGTCAAAAACAGGGATTACATAATCTTTTAAAATATTAGGTAATATTTCTTGCTTCATTTTACTTCCCACATAGGCTCCTACACCAGTCTTTTTAGTTCCGTCAGAAGTAGTAACGGTTAAATTAGCATCTACTACTCCTGTTGTATGTCCTCCATTAACTAGTTCATTCATTTGTTGCACGCTACCTAATGGTCCAGCGGGTATTATCGTGGCATGACAAGTTGTCAAAGGGGTATAACCTGAATACAAATAATTATTGATATCCGCGATTAACCAGATTATTTCTTTTCCATCTTTGGTTGATTTGATATAATCGCCTACATAAATATCATTAAATTGGCAACTACTTATTTGTTTATATAAATTCATTTCATTATCATCTGGCAAATTTTTATAATCAGTTATATCTTTGCCCCGATATGTATTACGTCTGGCATTTACCCCAGCATTCAAATATTCTTGATATTTATCTTCACTTAATCCGGAAGTGAATGTTATATCACACTTGGTTCCTTCCTTTATTTCATCTATTTTTAAACTCCAAGCATTGTAGTCCCATTCGCCACGAGCATCCCCACAATCAACATCAACTTTATAATATCCGCGATTAGGAATACTTTTTTCCTTTTTATTATCTACTACAATGGCTACTTTCGTATTATTTATATTTTGGTATTTTCCTTGGGTATAATTATATATCCTACTTACTAAAATACCCCCCCCCCAGAACAACGATTGTACCTAGGATTGGGATAATTTTTTTATTTAATTTCAT
>CANPZX010000077.1 GCA_947589195.1 uncultured Bacilli bacterium
CTGGTGTTCCTGAAAATAATTTAACTCCCGATATTGCTAATATGTCAGTCGATACACCAGTTTCTTTAGAATCAACTCCTGAAGCAGTACCAACAACACCAATTGCCGAAGCATCAATTCAAAATGATGCTCAATTTCCTGGTGTTCCTGAAAATAATTTAACTCCCGATATTGCTAATATGTCAGTCGATACACCAGTTTCTTTAGAATCAACTCCTGAAGCAGTACCAACAACACCAATTGCCGAAGCATCAATTCAAAATGATGCTCAATTTCCTGGTGTTCCTGAAAATAATTTAACTCCCGATATTGCTAATATGTCAGTCGATACACCAGTTTCTTTAGAATCAACTTCTGAAGCAGTACCAACAACACCAGTTACTGAAGCACCAGTTCAAAATGATGCTCAATTTCCTGGTGTTCTTGAAAATAATATGACTCCCGATGTTGCTAATATGCCAGTAGATACTCCGGTTTCTTTAGAATCAACTCCTGAAGAAGTACAAACGACTCCAATTGCTGAAACACCAATTCAAAATGATGCTCAATTTCCTGGTGTTCTTGAAAATAATTTAACTTCAGATGTTGCAAATATGGCAGTAGATACTCCGGTATCTTTAGAATCAACTCCTGAAGTAGTACCAACAACACTAATTGCCGAAGCACCAGTTCAAGACAATGTTTTACAATTTCCAGGAAATCCAGTAAATAATCAAGATAATGATATAGTCTCAGCTATTGATCAAGTCTATGAAGAAGCTAGGAATGAAATAAATACTATTTTAGATAGAACAAAAGCCAAGACTTTAGAAATATTAAAAAATGGCTTAAATAATACCAAAACTAATAATTTACAAAATACACCAGTTTTAGAAGAAGGACCTGTATTAGAACTTAATAAAGCTGCTTAAGCATAATGCTTAAGTTTTTTTTATATAATTAATTAAGTGATTATATGAAAGATATCTTAAAATATAACTATAATATAAATGATGTAGAAATTAGTGAATTTAAAAACTTTGGAACGTTTGTTTTAAATAATAAAAAATATTATTTATTAGAATACTTTCGAAGTGAAGAAGAACTTAAAGATATTATTTTAATAGTTAATGAAATGATAAATAAAGGGTTAAACTATAGTATAATTATTTTAAATAATAAAAATAATTATTTAACAATAGTTGATGAACGCAAATATGTCTTAGTAGAAATGGGTTTAGATGATAGTAGTGAACTTTGTGTAATTGATATGTTAAAATACTCTAATAGTTTAATTGTCCAAAATAATAAAAGTATTCTAATAAGAAGCAATTGGGGAGAGTTATGGAGTAAAAAAGTTGATTATTTTGAATATCAAATTAGAGAGTTAGGAAAAGATAAGAAATTAGTTATAAATAGTTTTAGTTATTTTGTAGGATTGGCCGAAAATGCTATTAGTTATTATAATCATACCCTAAAAACTTTAAAACCAACTATCTTGGATAAATTATGTTTACAACACCGTCGTGTAGGATATCCTAATAACTTTAGAAATTATTTTAATCCTATTAATTATGTAATCGATTATGAACAAAGAGATATTGCTTCATATTTAAAATCAATGTTTTTTAAAGCTGATTATAATGAAGTATTAATTGAATTAGATGCTTTTTTAAAAAATAAGAGATTAAGTTTATTTGGGTATCAAATATTTTATGCTAGACTTATTTATCCATCGTATTATTTTGATATTTATGAACAAATTATGGAAGATAAATTAACGGAAGATGCCTTACTTCCTTATATATCGAAAGTTGATGAATACGAATTATTTTTAAAAGATGTTTATTATGCATTAAGTAAATATGCTAATATTGAACGGATAGAATGGCTTTTAACTAAAAAAGAATCATAAAGGGACATTTATGATTCCAACAATTTCCGGAATTTCACTTTGCAACATACTTAAAACATAATCTTTTAAAGTATTATCTTGCGCTTCACAATTAGCACAAGCACCGATTAATTTTACATAAACATAATTATCTTCGTATTTTATAAATTCAATATCTCCACCTTCCATATTAAGATAGGGTTGAATTTCACTTATTAAATCTTTAATTTTTTGTTCTATTTCTTTCATAATTTTCCTCACTTGTTAAATTATAACAATAGTTTTCGAAAAAATAAAGGTATGTTATAATAAATTAAGAGGAGGAAGTATGATTAACGTTGGCGATGTTGTTTTAGGAGAAGTAACGGGAATATTAGATTATGGTTTTTTTGTCAAAATAAATGAACAAATAAATGGTTTAGTTCATATTTCCGAGATTTCTAATGGTTATGTAAATAATATTATGGAATACGTAAAAGAAGGGGATAAAGTAGTTTGTGAAGTTATGGAAGTTTTAGATAATGGCACTAAACTTCGTTTAGCTATTAAGCATAATAATTATAAATTAACTGATAAATATGATGATGATGCTATCTTTGATATGGGATTTAAACCTTTAAAAGATAAATTACCTGAATGGGTGAATGAAAAAAATTAGTATTATTAAATAATAAACATAAAAACGACTTATCCAAAAAGTCGTTTTGCTATATATAAAATTAAATAATTTCTATAATTCTAAACTGTTTTTATTCAATAAAAATTCTTTTATACCAATAATTAAAATTCCATCTTCATTATGCCAAGCATTTATATCGTCTTTTATGACAATAATCTTTTTAAAATTATCTCCTACATTATTTAAAGGTCGCGATTCTTGAAAATTTTTTTCCGGATCATCTATACTTAATGCTGATTGAATATAATATCTATTACTTGCCATATTACATACAAAATCTATTTCAAAGTATGTTCTGCCATCTTTATTTCTATTTTCTACAACTCCAACATCAACATTATATCCTCTGATTAAAAGTTCATTATAAATTATATTTTCCATTATATGATTTTCTTCTTGTTGCCGAAAATTTAATTTAATATTTCTAAGTCCTAAATCAGTAAAATAATATTTAAAAGGGGTTGTAATATATTTTCTACCTTTAACATCATAGCGTTCTACTTTTTTTATTAAAAAAGCATTTTCTAAATATTCAATATATGATGTAATAGTATTTAAAGAAATATTTTTATCTCCAGTTGCAAGGTAAGTCTTATAGATATTTGAAGGGTTAGTTAAAGAGCCTATAGATGATGCCAAAATATTTACAATTGTATCTAATACGTCTTTTCTTTTAATATCATTTCTTTCAATAATATCTTTTAAATATGTAGTTTCAAACAAATTTGATAAATATTCTCTTTTTTGTTTATCATCATTTTGAAGTATTACAGGGGGAAGTCCACCATATTGAATATACTCTTTCCAAGCTTCATCTTCCTTCATATTTTTAGCTTCTACAAATTCTTTGAAAGATAAAGGATAAATTTTAATTTCTGTACTTCTACCTCTAAATTCGGTTATTATATCACTTGATAAAAATTTGGAGTTAGAACCAGTTACATAAACATCTAAATTATTTTTTTTTAAAAAACTATTTAATACTTCTTCAAAATTATCTACTAATTGGATTTCATCTAAAAGGACATAATACATATCTTTATCTTTTATTTTATCCATAACATAGTTAAATAGTTCCATAGGATTTTTATATTTATGATTTTCAATTAAATCTAAATCTAATTTAATTATATGATTTTCTTTTACACCATTTTTAATTAAATAATTCTTAAAAATTGGATCTAATAAATATGATTTTCCACATCTTCTAATTCCGGTAATAACTTTAATTAATTTATTTTCACGTGAAGCTATTAATTCATTTAAATATTGTTCTCTTTTAATTTCTTGCATTTTTATTCCTCCATTGAAATTTACTGACACTTTTGTCGTTAATTTTCAATGAAATTATACAACATAATTTTTAAAAAAACAACATCCATTGAAATTTACTGACACTTTTGTCGTTAATTTTCAATGGTCTAAAATAATAAAAGTATCAATATTTTTATATAAAAAAACTAAACTTAAATAAGTTTAGTAAATTTTATTTTGGTGCCCAAGGCCGGACTTGAACCGGCACGAGTTTTAACACCCGCAGGATTTTAAGTCCTGTGCGTCTACCTATTCCGCCACTTGGGCATTGGCACTTGTCTTATTTGATAAGACTCTTTGATTATAATATTAAATTAAGAAATAATCAAGAGTTTTTTTGAAAAAATTTATTGAAAAGGTTGACATTAAAAAAAATACTATGATATAATCAGTTTGTCGCTGGAGGAATACCCAAGTTGGTTGAAGGGACCGGTCTTGAAAACCGGGAGGTCATGTGAGTGGCGCAGGGGTTCGAATCCCTTTTCCTCCGCCATTAGTTTTATTTATCGCGGGATGGAGCAGCTCGGTAGCTCGTCGGGCTCATAACCCGAAGGTCGTAGGTTCAAATCCTTCTCCCGCA
>CANPZX010000078.1 GCA_947589195.1 uncultured Bacilli bacterium
CATCTACTTGAGTAAACGTTGTCTGCCAATAGGCATATGTTACCCCTATTAATAAAGTTATTAAAAGAATTATTAAAACAGAAAGTCTTACTTTCTTACTCTTAAATAACCCCCCCCCATTTGCAATTTTTTTCATTTTTATCTTCTCCTTTATTCTCTAGAAAAATAATAGCACAATTCTTATATTTATGTAAATATAAATTATTCTATTTCTAATAAAAATATTTTTAAAGCCATATATTTATCTAGATTACCACTTTTAATATCAATATCCAACTGGGCTAAACGTTTTAAATAACTATATAAAGTTTTTTTATCATAATTAACTAAAGAATAAACATATTTATCTAATTGCCAATCTTGTAAATTAAGTTCTTTCATAATATTAAATTTATTAGTACCCATTTCATTTAAAATTAGAACACTTACCATTAACCGATATTCTCGTGCTAAAAGCATTAATAAACTAATCGGATCAACTTTTAATACATATAAATCTTCTAATATCTTTAAAGCTAAAATAAAATCTTTATTAATTACCGCTTCCACAAATTTAAAATTATTATCAATAAGTGATTTCGAAACCATTTCTTTAACATCACTTAATAAGAGTTTATCATTTTCATCATAATATAAAAATATTTTATTTAATTCACTAATTATTAAATCATAATTATTATAGCAAGCATCTATTATATAATTAATAGTATCCGTATCTATTTTATATTTATTACTCATAACATAATTTCTAATTTTAGGTATTAAATCATTACGATACATTGGAGGTATATTAATTATTTTATATTTTGTATTTATTGCTTTAGTTATTTTTTTTCGTAAATCTATTTTATTATATGTTTCAAAAATAATCGTAGTTAAAGAAACAGGATTTTCTAAATATTTTTCTAATAACTCTATTTCGGCTTCTTTTATTTTACCACTGCCAAAAAAATCCGCATTTTTAACAATTATATATTTTTGTTCATTAAACATTGATACGTAAGTTGCCTCAGTAATTACATCTTCGATTGTTGCCTCTAATAAATCGATAGTTAATATATTAGAACTATTCTTCGTTATTTTTTTAACTTCGTCTTCGATAAGTCGAAAACTTTCACTAGTTATTAAATAAATATTCATGTTTAACCACCATCAATATTATAACAAAAAGCAAAAAAGAAGAAAACTTTCTTCTTAATCTATCTAAAACACTAACTAGTGTACTATATTTTATGCTAAAAATAATAATAAGTTATTTAAGATACACAGGGTTTTATTTTTACATATTTAGCATTTACTTTAAACATAATACTACCATTTAGATCAGTCCGATATATTTGGCTATTTTTTAAGTTATTTATTACTTCTTCTTTAGGATGCCCATATCGATTATTTTGTCCCACAGAAATAATCGCATAACATGGTTTAAGAGCTAAAATAAATTCTTTACTTGTCGAAGTATCAGAACCATGGTGTCCTACTTTTAAAACATCTATATTATTTAATTGATATTTTTTTAATAAGTCATTTTCTACTTTTATACTAGCATCACCCATAAAAAGAAAAGATGTATTATATAATTTAGTATAAATAATTGTACTATTATCATTTTCGTTATCATAAAAATTAGTATCTAATAATTGTAAATTAAATTTCTTTAAATTTATATTTTTAGTTTCTTTAATTGTTTTAGCAATATTTTGTTCTAAAGAATTTTTTTGATCTTTATTAAATAAGACCGCTTTTATTTTAATTTTTTCATTTAATTTTAAAGTATATCCGGCATGATCATAATCACCATGACTTAATAGTAATAAATCAATTTTTTCTATACTTAAACTTTTTATAAATAAAGCTATATTTTCGGTTAGATCAAATTCTTTTTTTCTAATTTGATAATCTTTTTTAGGATAAGTAACTACCCCGCCCGTATCTATTAAAATAGCTTCTCTATGTCCTGGAGAAACCAACAGGGCACTATCTCCTTGGCCAACATCAAGATAATATACGTAGTAATTAGGATCAAAATAATATTTGCATTTAAAGAAAATAAGAGTTAAAAATAAACCTAAGATCAAATATTTACGTCGATATTTTAGATAACTAATTAAAAAGAAATAAAAAATAATTACTTCCCATATTCCTAGTTTACCTATAACTATAATTAAAGATAAATTACTAAATAAATAATTTAATTTTTCTAATATAGTAATACCTAAAATAAATATTGGCTCGATAATTGGTAATAAAAAATATAATAAGCTTAAAGGAAAGATTATCGTACTAACTAAAGGAATTAAGAAAATATTAAAAAAAGGACTCATAATATTAACTTCATAATTTAAAAAAATAGTAATTGGTAAACTAAAAGAAAAAGTAATTAAACTTACTAAAATTGTATTAACTAATATATTGTTAATTTTAATATATTTACTATATAAAAGTAAGGAATATGTAACAATAAAGGTGTATATAAAAGCTGTATTATATATTAAAAATGGATCATGAATTAGAATTATCCCGGCAATTAAAAAAAGAATTTGTAAGTTACTTAAACCAAAGGAATATTTTTTATTAAAATGACAAAATAATAAGAATAATAAAGCTCTTAAAAAGGAGACGGAACAACCTGAAATTATAAAATAAATTATTAGAAAACCATAAATTATAAAATCTTTAATTTTTAGTTTTTTAAAAAAGGCATATACAAAATTAACATGCATTCCCGATAAAGCAAATAAATGACTAACTCCATTATTTTTAATAATTGAGGTTGTTTCGTTTTTAAAATCATTTTTATCCCCTAAAATAAAAGCTTTTAAATAATCGGTTCTTTTTAAGCTATCACATCTTTTATTTACTATATTTCGTAATTTATCTAATAATGTTAAATTATCATTATTATATTCTAGGGAATCTACTTTAAATACTAAATATATATGGTTATTATACAAATATTTAGCATAATTAAAAGTATTAAAAATGGTATTATTATTTATTTGTTGTATTTCTCCTTTTAAGAATACTTGAGAACCAATCTTTAGATTATTCATTAAACTTTCTTTTTCCAAAGCATTAGCTACATAATAATTAGCTAATATTTTTTCTTCTTTGGTTTTTATTTGCATACTTACTTTATCACCATCAATTTTTAAGTTAATAATTTTTCCCGTAATATTATTAATTGTAGGTAAATATTTAGTTTGATAAACAATTATTTTAGTATTAATAAATACATCTAAAATGATTCCAATTAAGAAGATAAGCCAAAATGTTTTAGATTGTAAAATAATCTTTAATTTGTTCAAATAGCTTATCTCCTATTCCACTGATGTTTTTAAGTTCATCAATACTTGTAAAAGCTTTTTCTTCCCGATAAGCAATTATACTTTTAGCTTTAGCTTCGCCAATTCCTGATACTGTCATTAATTCCGCTAAGGTAGCTTGGTTTAAGTTTAATTTCTTATTAGAATTGGCATCACTTGAGGATAAATTACTTTCGGTTTTAGCATCACTTTTTTCTACAACACTTGCCTTATCTTTGGTACAATCCGTAATGTTTTCGGTTGGACAAGTACATGACGTAGTAGATACTGGTTTAGTCATTTTACTAACTTCACTTTGAGAATAAACAATAATAACCATTTCATCAGTCAACTTTTTACTCAAGTTTAAATTATCAGTTGAAGCATTAGCTTTTAACCCACCAGCTAAAGTAATTACATCATTGATGATTGAACCATCTGTTAATTCATAAACTCCTGGTTTTTTAACATATCCTTTGATATCAACTTTTATTTTAGTTGGTTCTTCTTTTATTGATTCTTCTAATTCTAAGCTTGAATTTTCATTAGGAGCATCCGCTAAAACTAAATTATCTGAATCAGCATTTATTACTTTTGTTTCATTAATACTAAAATGGTATATGACAAAAATAATATTTAAAATGACCAAAGCTAAAATAGCCGTTATAAAATACCAGTTCTTTTTTATGAATTCAAAAATTTGCATTTTTCTCACCTCCTATAATAATTATTACCCGCAAATCTGTATTTTCCTTTTTTTTCTTTCAAAAGCTTTAAAAAAATGGCCAAAAAGTTAAAATTTTTTTATAAAACATTAAAAAAAGTCTCATTTAGAGACTTATCTAATTAATCAAGAAACGAGGCCGAACATAATATTCACTTATATTTATAGCTTTAACTATATTCTTTAACAAATTTCTAGTTATATCCATAAAATAAGTTCTTTCTTGTTCAATTAACCACAAT
>CANPZX010000079.1 GCA_947589195.1 uncultured Bacilli bacterium
TTACAGCTAGTTATGACAACAAAAAGCATTGATATTATCTTACTAAATTATTATTTTGTTTTAATGAATTATCAAATCCTTCATTTACAATAGTACTTATTTTAATATTCATATTATTTTCTAAATTACTTTTTAATATTGCAAATATTTTGTTATAAATTTCTCTAATTATTTTTCCCTCTTCTACAGTACATTCTCGATCATTATAGGCAAATTCAAAAACTAAACTTTGAGAAGATACCTTATTACTATCTATAGGTGTGCCAAAGAAAGTCTCATTTCCATTTTCAAATATAACTTTATCTAATGTAGAAAGAATATAATTCTCTGGTAATAATTCTTTATCTATTATATAACCATTTATCATAGAAATATCTGTTTTATCTAATCTTTCTACATGTATATTATTTCTTAAAAAGATATATTTACTTTCTAAAGTAGAATATTTATGATAAAAGTTATAATCTAAATCATTTAAAATAGGAACTGGAAAAGTTAGATTATTTATATTATCATCTAACTTAATAAAATCAACATATTTTTTTAAGATATTTTCTAAACTTTCTCGATATTTTATTTGGATATTTAAAAACATATCATATGACATACCTTTAATTATTTCTGATTCATAATCATATGAATCAGGAATATATTTATATTGAAAAATAGATGAATTACTTTCTTTTTCCATAAATTTTAAACCTCTCTTTCATTATCATAACATTTTTATTAATTATCAACTTCAAATTTTACTTGATATAATTTTACTCCTTGAGTATTTACTGTAGGTATAAATTTATATTTTCCACTCCAAGAAGAAACAATAAGTTCATTATTATCTGTTATACCTGTTACCGTCATAGCATGGCTTCCAACATTTTTTTGTAAATTACCTTCTCTAATTACATTTGCTAAAGCTTTATCTTCACCAAATGGTAAATCAACAAAATCACTTAGTGTTTCTAAATCAAAACCTGAACTTCCTATAGTAATAAATGAATTATCATTGGCATTTAATAAGCTATAAAGAGAAAAACCATTTCCGATAGTTGCTGAAATACTTATATCGACATTTATACCCTTTTTATTAAAGAAATCAGTCATATAATCAAAATATTTTTCAGCTTTTATACCATGAGCATTTTCTAATAAGCTATTTATATCACCAAGATTTTCAATATTTTTTTGCGAATTTAAGAAATATTCTAAAGCTAATGGTTCTAAATTATAGGATTTTTGTATACCATCATCAATAAATAATTTATACCCAAAATTTTTTTCAAATATTTCTGAACCATTTTCCAAACCATCCATATAAGTTAAAAATTCATTCGAGGCAGCCATATAACCACAACCATATTCAGCATATGTTTTAGCAATATTTTTAATATCTTTCTCAGTTGCTTCGGGATAATATTTTTTTATTAAATTAATTAGTATTTCACTTTTATTTTTATCAATTTCTGATAATGTTTCTCCTTCCAAGCTTGAAACTACTATTCGACTTACATCAGATTGATTACCTCCATATTTATCATTAAATATATTAATAGCATTTTGATTTTTAAAAATATTAGTTTTATTTTTCAAAACAGCGTTAACATCTGCTTCTTTTATATTTACATTATCAATGTTATATAAATTATTTTGCTCAATATAATAATCAATATTTAATGTACCTTTATATGGACTAAGATAATATGTATGTTCTATACCATCAATTGTATAGGTTATTTCATAATAATCTATAGAACTATTAGCTATATCAATTACCTTATTATAAGATGTTTTTGACAATGGCTCAATATCTAAAAGTTTTGCCGTTTTTATTTCAATATTACTAAGTTTTCTATTATTACTTAAATCTATAGTGGTACCTTGATTATTAACTACTAATTGTTCAATATGGCCATTTATTTCTAAAGTTACTTTATTTAATCCTTTTGTAGGAATATCATTTAATGTTAAAACACTTTTTGGACTTTCAGCAATAGAAATAATTTTATATTTACCGGTCATTATATCGTCATAGTTTTCTAATCCAAAAGCCTCCAATATTTCAAAATCAGTTGTTTGTTTTATTGTGCTAACAGATGTTTTACCATCAATTTCCAAAGTAATATCATAATATTTGTTTGGCATTTTATAAGATATACTTTCAGGAAATGGAACAAGGGAATTTGCTTGTAATTTTTCTTTTAAGGCATTTTCTACTTTATTTTTTAAATCTTTCATAGGATAATAATAAAAATCATATTTATAATCATTAAATATATTTAAAAAAGCTAATTGAGGATGATTCATTAAAAATTCTTCATTACCAAAATCATCAAGAATTGATTGCAAAAAAATTTTACTAGTTTCATTTTCTAAAACGAATAATTTATATTGATTTTTAAGTAAAAAATCCATCTTATTATCTTTAGATAAATTAATATAGCGATTCATAAAAGAATCAGAAGTAAAAAAAGCCTCTTTATTAATTTCCATAAATTTATTAGCAATATTTAAATATTCATCATCGGTTAATGAAGTAAAAAAATCTTTTAAAGCGGGTGTATCAAATACTTCTTTTATTTCTTCTTGATTTAATTTTTTACTTAAATAGCCAAAACAATCAACTAAAGAACTATTTTTAAGATTTTTAGTAAGAAGATTATCAAGTTTACTATTACCTATAAATTTTTTAAAAATATAATCATCATTAACTATTAAAGTATAAAAATCACCATTTGTCATTTTATTAATAGTTCCCGAATCTATTAATTTTTTAACAATTGTATCTTTCATTTCCGTAACACTAGAATATCCTTCAGGTAAATTAGTATCGGTATATTTGCATATTTTTTGTACTATATCATTAAAATCTTGTCTTCTTCCATCTGCAATAGAGGATAATAAATTTTCTTCTAAATCTGAAGCTGTTTTAATATTGATTGATTGAATAGTACTAGATAAAGGTGAGGCATAAGCATCACTATTTCTAGCAATAGTTTGAGAATCAATTATATCATCTAATTTATTTAAACTGCCGTCTGTATAAGTATATAAATCCTCTCCTACTTTAAAGAGCGTTTTAGTAGAGTTAGTTATCTTTTGTTCTAAATCTGAAGATATTTCTGATATATTAGCTAGTTCTATAACTTTAGTATTAGTTCCATTCATAGCTTCATCTATTTGCCTTGCAAGAGTATTATATCTTTTTATACCTCCAAGACCATTACCATATGTTCCTAAGGCATTCATGCCTCCGGCTAAAGCCATTTGGAATAAAAGACCATCCTCCTCAGCATTAGTTAAAAAACTATCTACTAATCCGGTTTCTTCCGTTTTTCGATATATTGCTGTTTGAGCCATTTCATTTATAAGTGGTTCACTAGCTCCAATACCAAAGGCTGCTGTGGTATATCCTAAAATTTTTCCTAAACCATTTTTCCCAACACTTGCTCCTACTCCTCGGGATGCTGCATCTAATTTTCCGGATATTGCCCCTTGAGCAAGTCCTACGGCTCCCGCAACGGTAGCAACTGCTTGAGCTTCATTAATATTTGCTCCTCTTTCTAAAGCTAATTGTCCTTCACTTCCCATGTTTGTTAAAGCTCCGATTCCCATGTTAACACCCATTGTAACCGCGGTTGCCGTTGCTGTTCCTGCTCCGAAAGCTCCAGCAGCAGCTCCACCAGTTAAAACACTTAAGCCAACCATTCCGACAATATTTCCAGCCATTGAGCAAATACTAGCTGCTGTTCCATCAGGATCTATATATTTATCATAACCTTTGCTACTTACCGCAGAATGATACCAATCTTTTGATAAATCTTTTTGGACAAATTCACCAATTGAGCTAGCCATTTGATCATTACCAAGTATCGAGCAAGCTACTGATGCTATCATAGCTCCACCATCTACAAGCATTTCCCCGACATTTACTACCCCTTCCAAAAAAGATAAGCCACATGTGGCTTTTGTAGCAAAGTCTTTGGCTATTGAATATCCAATATCACTTTGATTTATAGTTAAATTAGCATTATACTCATTTATTGTAAAAATATTATCACTATCTATTTTAAAATTATTAATCGTATTTTCATATCTATTTATTATACTATTAACTGAATCAA
>CANPZX010000080.1 GCA_947589195.1 uncultured Bacilli bacterium
AGTAACTGGTGTTGTTGGCACTGCTTCAGGAGTTGATTCTAAAGAAACTGGTGTATCGACTGGCATATTAGCAACATCGGGAGTCATATTATTTTCAAGAACACCAGGAAATTGAGCATCATTTTGAATTGGTGCTTCGGTAACTGGTGTTGTTGGCACTGCTTCAGGAGTTGATTCTAAAGAAACTGGTGTATCTACTGGCATATTAGCAACATCGGGAGTTAAATTAGTTTCAGGAACACCAGGAAATTGAGCATCATTTTGAACTGGCGCTTCGGCAATTGGAGTCGTTGGTACTGCTTCAGGAGTTGATTCTAAATTATTTGCCATTTCATCAGTAACAGGTCCAACAGGTGGTACTCCTTCAACTGTATCATTATAACTATTATTAACATCAATTATTCCTTCTTGTTGAGACATGGAAGTTATACCATTACTCATATCAACTTGTTCTGGAGCTTCTGTTTTTGATTCAGAAGTTTCTTGAACCTCTTGATTAGGAATTGGTGAAGGAGCAACTGATGGTATTATATCCTCTACTTTTCCATAATCAGGAGCTAATGGAGTTTCTGTTGATACATTTTCTTCTTGAACACCCGTATTTCCCGAATATTCTGTACTACTTTCTAGTGAATTATCATTACTTTCCAAAGCAACTTGACTATCTGCTACCAATTTAGCCATAGCATTACTATAATTTTGCACTAATGAATCATAATTACCATCTCTTAAAGCTAATTGTCTGTAAGGATCAGCAGTAACATTTACTTCTCCTTCTAATTTTTGATAATCACTATCCAATAAACTACCATGAATACTATCAATTAACATTTGAGTAATATTTTTCCAAATTGCATCATCCATTATATTTTGATAATATCCATCACTTAAAAGCATTACTCCAGTTACCTTATTACCATTAACTGAATTATTTAAATTAATAACTGCAATATTTAAACCATCTTTATTTATTGCTGTTAAAAGTTCTTTCTCCTCTATTCTTCCATCTGGATATTTTAAGTTAATATTAGCCATACGACTCCCTCGCTATTCTATAAACGATTATAGCAAATAAAAAAAGCTATTTCAAGCTCTTAACTTTAGAAATAACAAAATATTTGCAACCATAAGCGCAATATTTAGAAATGTACTCATCAATCTTACTATAATCATTTATTGGTTTAAAATTTTTATTTGTCTTTTCATTAAAACCTTTAAGTCTTAATTTATCATAAGCATAATCCCCTAAGATATAATCAAAATTATCAAAATAATCAGTTAGTTTTTCTTTTAATTCCAAAATATTCAAAGCATCTTTAACATTTTTTATTACTTCATATTTTACATTATTAACAATAATTTCCATAATTACCTCAATACAATAATTAAAACAATTACAATAATCATCAAAATAGTAGCTACCACACTAGCAAGTAAAACCATATCTACATAACCATTACCACTAGTTAAAGCTTTACCATATTTTTTATAATAATTTATTGCACTTGCTAATCTTTCTTTTTTATTTAAATCATTACTTCTAATCCCAAAGAAATTATAAACTTTATCATTAACCTCGGCAATTTGTTCCGGAGTCATTCTAATAACTGTGGCTTCATCATAACCAATTATTTTATAAGCTTCACTTTGTAAAGTATTATCTTTATATTCCGTTAAAATATAATCATGAGTAGCCTTAAATACTTGATACCCATAATAATCACTTACCATATTAGAATTAGGGGTATATTTATCATATAAAGCTTTTTGATAAATATTAGGATTATCTTTAGTATATAAAAGATTTTTAAAATTATTTACATCATCATTATTTAATAATACATGATGACATCTAGCCGCAAACATGTCAGCTAAAATTCGTTCTATAGCAATAAAATATGGACGAGCTAATTCATCATTACTTTGATTTTGATAATATAAAAGTACTTTATTTTTAAAATCTTCTAAAGCTATATCACTTAATCCATATTTTTTTAAATTACTATCAAGACCACCTAATCCCTTTATATTCCCTGTACGATAAGGATTTAAAATATCTAATTCTCCATAAATATAAACTAATGCCTTTATTATCACAACTAGAAATGAATTAAATATTTCCCCTTCAGGATCAGTCTTACTACTCATATAAGTCTTTATAGCATAATCAATTGCTTCATTAACAAAATAGCTATCTTCCATGACTTTCACCTACAATAGATTATAACACATAAATTAATTAATAGGAATATTTAAAATACTACTTTTTGTTTCCATCATTCCTCCATAATATTCTGGTACTTTACCTTGAATTATTTTGGAAGCTACTAAAATATGATAATCGTTTTTAACTTCTCTTTTACTACTCGGAATAATTAATTCATTAGTTATAGAACAATCTATATAAATAGATATTAAAACATTATTTATTCCATAATCTTCTAAAGAAATACGTAAAGCTGAAGCAAGATATCCTACATAATTTATTTTAACCGGAATTTTAGGTCCTAAATTAGTAGTATAAATATTAGAACTTACCGCTCCCATAGGTAACTTTAAAACAATACTTTTTAAATCATTACTTAACCATTCCTCATAATAATTTAATATTTCTTTTCGTAAACTTATATCATTTACACAATCTTGTAAATAAGTTGTAATTACACTTAAAGCTTTATAAACACTTTCTAAATTAAAATCAACACTAATAATTTCATCATTCTTATTTTGCGTAATTTTAATTACATCTTTTAACGTACTTACTTCTTGATATAATCCTTTAACCGTATAATTAGTTAAAATAGTTTCATTAAAACGATTAATACTTATAATAGCTATATCAATTAAATTAGGCGTTATATTTTTATTAAAATTATAAAAAAGCCAAAAAGTAAGTAATAATATACCAATAATTATTATACTTACTATATTTTTTATTTTAAATTCTTTTTTTTCTTTACAAACTAGTCTTGTTTTCATACTAAATTATATTTATTAAAAAATAAATAATTATTAATATTAAACTTTTTAAAATCTCTTTAATCTTCTCGTAAAATCTTTTATTTGATAGTTATCTATTATATTTTCTTCACTTAAATTATTTTGGTTTTGATCATAACTTATTTTAATTTCTTTTGTTTTCCATTTAAGTTTATTATATAAATTCATTTCATTATCTAATTTTTCTTGTAAATCATTTTTCTTTATTTCTAAATCTTTTCTAGTTAATAATTGTTCTTTATAATAAGAATGAATATAGTATATTCCATAACTTCCAATAAATGTATTTAAAAGAAAAGAAAGTAACCAATAATAAGGAATTACATCCGCGACTATAATAGTACTTAAAATTGTAGCCAACAAAGTTATACAAACTATTAAAAGAACTTGAAAAAACATCTTTGTTTTAGGATAACTTTTAGGATATTTATTAATCTTATTTTTAAGATTATTTAATTTAGATTTAGTTACTTTAATTTCATTATATAAATCTACAATATTTTCTGAATTATTTAAAGAAACTTCTTTAATAAAGTCATTATTATTCATTTTGTATTCTTCTTTCTTCATTCCCCATATTATAGAAGTTATCGATTAATTTTTCAAGTTCTAACTTAATTGTAACTCATAAGGGTGTTCTTTCGAACCATCAACATTATCTCCAGTTATTTCTACATTAGGTTTTAGATATAAGGCCGGAGAAACGACGTACACACTAGCGGAACTGTCGTTGCGGTAGACATAACCTTTAACAGTTACAGTGAAAACACTGAGACCAGTAGACGATATCGGCGAGAGAATCCATTGTATCAAATTTTGGGAACTTTGAGGTTTTAGCCAATCAGTATAGGCACAATCTCTTTGATATGGTTCTTCTTCACTGGTACTATTCCAATTGGATAATTCCTCGTTCAAACATGCACTTCGATTATATTTACTACCTCCTCCAGTTGCATAGCCATAATCACTTGGATATATTAATCCTACTTCTCCTTGCCATAATGTTGGTCTTTGATAATGTCAATATTTTTTTGTAGGTTTTTGCTAAAATAATTTTGTAGGTTTTCCTACATTTTTATTTTAGCAGAA
>CANPZX010000081.1 GCA_947589195.1 uncultured Bacilli bacterium
TTTTAAATGGACCCATTTCTCCAGTCGCATCACCAAAGATGAACCGACTATTGTCATTACTATTCGTACTATAAGGATATATATCATAATATCTTTCATCATCTGGTAATTCTATACCACCTGAAAATGTTTTAACATTACTATCTGACTCTATACCAGTATCTTTACATTCTGGACAAGTAAGGTTGCCATTAAATCCGGAATTCCATAAATTATGACGACCACTTGATAATGTTGTAGAATCAGGTGCGTCAACCATTCCAGCCATCATATATTCCCATGCTCCACCACTCATATCAAATATTCCTGTATAATTATTGGTTGTACTTGCTACTACACTTGATGGATTAAAATATTGTGTATTTAAAGAGCCATCTTTTCCTTTATTAGCTGTTCCATATTCGTTGCAAGCATCGGGATGAGTTTCACAAGATTCGTTCGTCGCCGTATATCCTGTTGTGGGAACTGCCTTGGCCGCATATCCAGTTAGATAACTAGAATTATTATTGATTCTTACTTCTTCTCTACTTCCATAAATACTTTGACTTAAATAAGCAACAGCACCCCATTCAGTATTCTTCATCATATGACTTTTTAATTCTTCTTCATAATATCTACCAACGATATAAGCCCGAGAAACTTGAATACTTCGCCAACTATACACATTCGGTTTGATTATAACATTTGCGGCTTCTGTTTTAGCCGCTTCTTCATTACTTGGATTTTTTTGAGCAGCTTGGGTAGTTTCTGCTCCTTTATATCCCGTTTCAAATTTGCCGACCCAAATACCATTGGTATCAAATGATGTAAAGGCAGGATGAGTTAACCATTCATTCTTTTTGTCTCCTGTTGATTTTTCGGTATCTTTATTCTCAAACACTACTTGAATTGTTTGTACTCTATCTTCTATTTCTTCTGATAATTTATCATATCTTTCATCACTAAATATTTTATAACGATATCTTGGTATCCACACAAAATAACTTTCAATGTCATCTTCATTTATTGGTTGACCTACTCCTGGGTCAGACTTGCCATCCATTAATATAACAGCATTCGCCCATTCTTGATTAGAGTAATTGTACCATTTTTGATCTTCATCGGCTCTCGTTACTTTTCCTTTATTGTCAATTACTACTGGGATAAGTTTTTCATCAAGGACTGGGTCCGCGCCATTTAAAATATCTTCTTTATACTTGCCTTCAGTTTTTTCTACTGCTGCTTCAACAGTTATTTTACTTGTAAACTCTTTATTCATGGTTGCCTCGGCATCTTCTATCGTAATGCTTTCATCCATCCATAATCTTACTTCAAAATTTATGACTTGATTCTTTCTTAAATGGCCTTCTGCTATTTTATAACTTTCAACATTCGCTTCTAAAATACCATCACTTGTTGTATATTCACTTAATAGTTTTGAATCTTCACCATTTACTTTTAAAGCCACATATTGACTATCTAGTCTTTCTTCATTATCTAGCACTTCTAAATTTACTTGATATTTAGTTTCAACATCACATATATTTTTGATACTTAAAGTATAAGGAGTTAATTTCTCTCCTTCACTATTTAATATAGGTATTGCTTCTTCTAAATCAATATTATTTCCTTCCCTAAATTCTAATTTAAAACAATCACTAGCTAGTTTATTAGCATCTACTTGAGTAAACGTTGTCTGCCAATAGGCATATGTTACTCCTATTAATAAAGTTATTAGGAGAATTATTAAAGATGTAAGTCTTACTTTCTTACTCTTAAATAACCCCCCCCCCCTTGAATACTTTTTTCCATTTTCATCTTCTCCATTCTTATCTATATCTTAGCATTTAAAATATCAATTGTAAATAAAAAATAAATTATAAGAACGTAAAAAAGAAACCTATTTGGCTTCTTCTTGAACTCTAGTTTCTCTTATAACAATTATTTTTATTGTTCCAGGATATTGTAATTCACTTTCAATTTTTTGTTTTAAATCTCTAGCCATTTTAAAACTACTTATATCATCAACTTCTTCTGGTTTTACCATAACTCTAAGTTCTCTACCAGCTTGCATAGCATAACTTTTTTTAACTCCTTCAAAGGAATCACCAATTTCTTCTAATTGTTCTAATCGTTTAATATAGTTTTCTAGTGAATCATTTCTGGCTCCAGGTCTAGCGGCCGACAAAGTATCGGCAATTTCTACTAAGCAAGAAATAACTGAAGTTTTTTCTTCATCACCGTGATGCGATGCAATAGCATTAATAACTACTGGGTCTTCGTGATATTTTTTAGCTATATCTAAACCTATTTCCACATGGGAACCTTCAATTTCAAAATCAATAGCTTTTCCAATATCATGTAATAAACCAGCTCTTTTAGCAAGAGCAACATTTTCGCCTAATTCACTAGCCATTAAACCAGTTAAATTAGCTACTTCAATAGAATGTTTTAAAGCATTTTGTCCATAACTAGTACGGAAATGTAATTTACCAATTAAATGAACTAAATCTGGTTCAACATTAGTTATACCTAGGTTAAATAATGTTTCTGTTCCCATTTCCGTAATTTTGTTATCTATATCTTTTGATACTTTATCATATACTTCTTCAATTCTAGCTGGATGAATACGCCCATCTTTAATTAAAGTTTCAATAGTAACTTTCGCAATTTCTCTTCTTAAAGGGTCAAAACTAGAAATTACTATAGCTTCAGGAGTATCATCAATAATTAAGTCTACTCCAGTAACGGCCTCGATTGTTCTAATATTTCTTCCTTCTCGTCCAATTAATCTACCTTTCATTTCATCATTTGGTAAGGTAATTGTACTTACTGTTTGTTCACTAGCCACATCTTCGGCATATCTTTGCATACTGGATACAATTAAATCTCTGGCTTTTTCATTAGCCACAAGTTTAGCTTCTCTTTCTTTTTCTTTAATTAGATTAACCATCTCTAAAGAAACTTCATTTTCCACCCTTTTCATTAAAACTTCTTTAGCTTTTTCTTTTGAATAACTAGAAATTTCTTCTAATTTTTTCATTTCATCTTTTAGCATATCATTTATTTTAACTTCTTTATCTTGTAATTCTTTTTGTTTGGCTAATAAATTATTATCTCTTTCATCTAAGGTTGCATCTCTTTTTTGTAAGATTTCTTCACGTTTGTCTAAATTATTTTCTCTTTGAAGTAAACGTGATTCATTATCTTTTATTTCTTCTTTTTTTTGTTTAATTTCTTTATCAGCTTCTTGTTTTAGTTTAAAAGATTCCTCTTTTAATTCTAACATTGAATCTCGTTTATATTTATCAGCTTCTTTGCGAGCCTCATTTAATAAACTTTCGGCTTTTTTAGAGGCACTATTACCTTTCATTGTAAAGTAAGCAATAACTAGCCCTCCACCAAACAAAATTCCAATTAATAAAGTTAAAATAATGGATGCCCAATTAATATTCATAAATCTCCTCCATTATTTTTATCTATAGCAAATTTATTATAAAAACAAATCTATCTATACCTTAATTATAAGAGTTTCCACCCAAATTAGCAACATTTTTTATTTTTACATCTAAAACTAATTAATTTTTTGACAATTAATAACTGTTACTTATAAATAAATTTTTATATCTTAGGATTACCATAAACATAAAAAATGGCAAGACTAATCCATATAACTATAAGACTTTCTTATATTTTTATATTATCACTAATACTTAATATTTCTTTTACTTCTTTAGGGGTTATATTAGTATATTTAGCGATTAATTCAATAGGCAATTTATCAGCATACATATTTTTTACATTTTTACGTCTTTCTTGTTCCATGCCCTCTAATCTTATTGAGTTCTCGATCTTTTGATTTACTTTCTTCGCATCATAATATAAGCCCATAAACTCTTCATTCATTTTTAATACCTCCAATTCTTTTAATATTCCTTTGTCACTTTCATCTGTAACTAAACTTTCTAATTCCTCTTTACTTTGGGCCGCTAGCATCTTTACTTTTCTATCC
>CANPZX010000082.1 GCA_947589195.1 uncultured Bacilli bacterium
GCAACAAGTGAAGGTATTTTAGAAGAAAATTTAGAATCCTATAAAATAGGAGAAGGCCATTTAAGAAAGAATCAAGTCATAAGTTATGAAATAAGACTATGGATGGATGAAGGAATAAAGATGGAAGATTCCGAAGAAACTATGAATAAAGTTTTTGAAAGTAAAGTAACAGTAGAAGCAACAGCTGAGAAAACTGAAGGTAAATATAAAGAAGAAATCTTAAATGGAGCAGACCCAGTTCTTGATAATAATAATAAATTAATTCCAGTCATAATAGATAGCAAAGGAAATGTTACAAGAGCAGATGAGAATGCCAAATGGTATAACTATGCAAATCAAGAATGGGCGAATGCCGTAATTTTAAATGATGATGTTGAAACACCAGAAGTAGGACAATCAATAAATGAAAATGATATTGAAAGTTATTTTGTATGGATACCAAGATATCGATACAAGATATTTAGTGATGAAAAGTATGAAAGTTTATCAAGTAAAATTGAAAATAGAGTCCAAACGATAGATATAATTTTTGAAAATAAAGAAACACCAGAATCAAAAGGTAATAAAAAAGGAACATGGTTAACGCATCCCGCCTTTACAAGTTTTAATACAAATGGTAATGGGTCGGCAAATTTGAAACTGGATATAAAGATGCTTCAAGTACAGAAGGAGCTCAAAAGAATCCAACTGATGAGCAAAGTGCCATTGCAGAATCCCAAAATGTCATAATCAAACCGAATGTCTATAGTTGGCGAGGAATCCAAGTAGCAAAGTCATATGCTGTCGGTAGAAATTATGAAAGTGATTTGAATAGTCATATGATGAAAAACACTGAATGGGGAGCAGTAGCTTATTTAAGTCAAAGTATCTATGGAAGTAGACAAAGAGTTAGAATTAACAATAATGCTAGTTATTTGACAGGGTATGCGGCGATACATGAACCAACAACAGGATATACAGGAACTAATGAATCATGTGAAAAGTATCCAACAGCTTGTAATGAATATGGAGGGTCAACTAAAGGTATTAATGGCGATTCAAATACTAATTATTTTAATCCCGCAAGTGTAACGGCATCAACAACCAATAATTATACTGGCATCTTTGATATGAGTGGAGGAGCTTGGGAATATGTGATGGCAGGAATGGAAGATAATGTAAATTCAAATATATTAGAATCAGGTAGAAATTCTACTAATAATTCGGGATTTAATGGTAATAATGCTGATAAAAGTATTGTTACAAATGGTATAAATTTACCTGATAATCCAAAATTTTATGATATATATCTTTTTAATAATAATGGAAATGATTATAGTAAATTTATTCCTGGTGATGCCACGGGAGAAATGGGGCCATTTAAAATAGTTCAATATACAGGAACAAGTAATGGAGCTTCTGTAAAATATATAAATATAGGCAGTTGGTATGACAATAGTGGACAGCCAGTAATTTTGGGAGCACCCTGGTTTAATCGTGGAGGCGGACCAGACTCTGGAACAGAGGCAGGTTTATTTGAATTTCGAATGGAAACTGGCATGGCAATTAATTATATTTCTTTCCGCCTTGTCTTAGCTTTTAATGAAAATCTTTAAAAATAATAATTTTTAAGGATTTTCTTTTTTTGATTAATTAACTAACTTAAATTAAATTAATTGACTTAGATAATTTTAGTACTTTGCAAATATTTATTAATTAAAGAATAAGAATTCGTTATTTTACAACTTAAATAATAAGTGATAATTTATAGATGATGTTGTTTCTAATCAGACGTCCTTCCACTCAAATCTTTTTCGGGGGTTTTGGTTATCGAAAGGGAGATGGGAGGTGCGATGGATATGAGCAAAAAAGAAAAATACTTTTTTGGTATTATATACCTGCTTTTATTTATCGTAATATATTTAATACATAAATAAAAAAGGCGTCTGTATCTAATGAAAAGTTAGAAACAGGCGTCCAAAACTCAAAAAGTGAAGGGCGTTTGCTAAAATTAGAAACGCATCATTAAAAATGATTTCCTTCTAATTAATAGTATACATAAATTAAATTAAATTTCAATCATTTTCAATTTACATCAACTTCAAATAATGCTAAGATATAAATAAGAATGGAGAAGATGAAAATGGCAAAAATAGCAAATGGGGGGGGGGTTATTTAAAGTTAAGAAAGTAAAACTTTCTGTTTTAATAATTCTCTTAATAACTTTAGTAATTGGTGGAACTTATGCCTTATGGCAAATAAATTATACCCAAGATGGAGTAAATAGATTAGCAAGTGATTGTTATGATATTGAATTTAGTGAACAAAATAATATAAGTTTAAAAGAAGCCATACCTATATTAAATAGTGAAGGAGAAAAATTAACTCCCTATACTATATCAATAAAAAATACATGTGAAACCGAAACGAAATATCAAGTCAATTTAGAAGTAACAGATAATAATTTAAGTAGTAAATATCTTTATTTAAAAGTAAATAGTGATGATTATAAGATATTAAATACATATCCCACAAGTACAGGTATCTTAGAAGGACATTCAGAATCCTATAAAATAGGAGAAGGACATTTAAGAAAGAACCAAGTCATAAATTATGAAATAAGATTATGGATGGATGAAGATATAAGTGCCGAAGAAACAGAAGCGATGAATAAAAGTTTTAAAAGTAAAGTAACAGTAGAAGCAACAGCCACCACAAGTGAAGGAAAATATAAAGAAGAAATCTTAAATGGAGCAGATCCAGTATTAAAAGATAAATTAATACCAGTTGTTATAGATAGCAAAGGTGGTGTCACCAGAGCAGATGAGAATGCCAAATGGTATAACTATGCAAATAGGGAATGGGCGAATGCCGTAATTTTAAATGATAATGTTAAAACACCAGAAGTAGGGCAATCAATAAAAGAAGAAGATATTGAAAGTTATTTTGTATGGATACCAAGATATCGATATAAAATATTTAGTGATGAAAAGTATTCTAGCTTAACTGAAATAGAAGACAGAGTACAAACGATAGATGTAATCTTTGAAAATAAAGAAACACCGGCATCGAAAAATGAAACCAAAGGGACATGGTTAACACATCCAGCATTTACAGCTTTCGATACAAATGGTATCTGGGTAGGCAAATTTGAAACGGGATATAAAGACGCTGCTGATAAGAATGCTGCCCAAGTAAATCCGGAGAATGAACAAGCCGCAATTACTGAATCTAAAAATATAATCATTAAACCGAATGTCTATAGTTGGCGAGGAATTCAAGTAGCCAAGGCCTATGTTGTATCTTATAATTATGAAAGAAATTTAGATAGTCATATGATGAAGAATACAGAATGGGGAGCAGTAGCTTACTTAAGTCAAAGTATCTATGGTTCACGACAAAAAGTAAGAATAAATAACAATTCTGCCTATTTAACAGGCTATGCTGCTAAGGCAGTTCCAACAACTGGTTATATGTTAATTTAAAGAATATATAAACCAGTAATTAAAAAAATAAAATAACCATAAAAAAGGATAAAAAATTTAA
>CANPZX010000083.1 GCA_947589195.1 uncultured Bacilli bacterium
AATCAACCCGAACGGATTGATTATATATGTTAAGTTCAAACTATAAAAGTTCGAACAGAAACGTCACTGGAGCAGATAGCGGGAATCGAACCCGTAACCTAAGCTTGGGAAGCTTATGTTTTGCCATTAAACTATATCTGCAAATATCATAATTATTAAAATAAATACCAATCATCAAGATTGGCTTTTCTTCTTTATCAATATCCGAAAAAATTCGGTTACTATTAAAATGGAGGGGCCTACCAGATTTGAACTGGTGCTCGGGGAGTTGCAGTCCCATGCCTTACCACTTGGCTAAAGCCCCATAAAATATGTATCTATTAACAAACTCACAATAATATTTTATTATAATATATTCTATTTGTCAATTAAATACACACCATTTAATAAAAATTTATTTACAATTATAAAAAGAATTGTAGATATTTATAACTCATTACATTAACAAAATCTATACAACTTTTATCTAAAATAACTATATCTTAAATTAAAAATCTGATATAATTTAAGTATTATAAAATATAGGAGCGATATTTATGGAAGAAAAAACAACAATAGATGAAAATAACAAATATTGTCGAAACTGTGGCCATATGATTACAAATATGGAAGAATGTGATATATGCCATACCAAAATAATAACTAAACGAATTAACACAGATAATAAATACAAAATACTAATAGCTATAAATCTTATCCTAATTACTATTGGTGTTGCTATTGATAATGGTTTTATTCTATTAATAGCTCTTTTAGTAATAATTACTGCCGAACAATCTTATAGTAAAGTTCCTATAGTAAAAATTTTACACCATATTGAAGTAACCATAGCAATACTATTTTTACTTTTTATTACTTATACTTTTATAAGTTGCACAACCAGCTGTTTATGAGGTGATTTTAATGAATAATTTTTGTACAAGATGCGGAACTAAATTAGAAAGCCATATGTTAACTTGCCCTAACTGTAATTTAGCAATAGTAGACGATAGTGAAGCTCCTGAAATAGTAGAAAAAAGAAAAGAACAAAATAAAAAAGTACGCAATACAATTTTCAAAATACTTTTAATTATTATTATTGCTTATTTTAGCATTAACTTTATACGCAATACCTATAACATACTAGATTTAAAAAGTAATATTAAAAATCTATTACCTAATCAAAACAATTATAAAATAAAAATTACTAATATAACCCACTGTAAAGAATGTACAAGCAGCTGTGATGGTTCTTGTTTTAATTATAAAATGATACCAAACTGTTATATATACTCTTTCGAAATTATTTTTGACAATAAAGTTATTATAAGTACTTCCGCAGAATATACTTTATCCAAAAAAACATTACCTAATACTGAAATTACTGAAAAATTAAAAGAACTAGAACAAAAAAATCAAGATTCACAAAGGAATAACAATGAAAATAATTAGTAATATAAATTATTATGGCATTATCCTAGTTTTAAATTTTCTAATTAGTATACTATATATCATAAAAAAAGCCTCAAATAAACACCTTTCTTCTAAAGAAATTTTTTACATGATTTTATACATAATGCTAGGTATAATTATTGGTGGTAAATATTATACTATTCTATCCCACTATCAAACATATAAAGATGCCAATTTTTTAAGTGTTGGTTTATCTTCTTTAGGTTCTTTACTTGGCTCAATTTTTATGCTTTATTTATTTACTAAACAATTTAGAAAAAAACAAAGTGATATTTTTAATATTTTTATTCCAGTACTTCCATTATTATATGGTATAGGTAAAATTGGTTGTTTCTTATCAGGTTGCTGTTTAGGCTTTAAATACACTGGCTTTTTATCCGTAACCTATTCTAATGGTTCTTTCTTCCCTGTCCAACTATTAGAATCTTTAGTATTTATAACAATATTTATTTATATCAACAAATTAAATAAAAAACAAGATAAATATCTTGTAAGTAAATGTTTAATTATTTGTGGTCTTTCAAAATTTTTATTAGAATTCTTAAGATTAAGAACCTCATCAACTATTTTAAATATAAATCAAATTGTATGTATTTTTTTAATTCTTTTTGGAATACTGATTATTATAAAAAATTATAAAAACAAACCAAAAGTGTTATACAAATCACAATAACTTTTTCATTTACCAAAATATAATTAATTTTAATAATAAAATTGCGCATTTATATAAACAAAACTTAATTAAAGTAACGTCATATTTTAATTTATTTATACATTAATTAACTGAAATAATAGTATCAAATTCTTCAATTCCAGCTGGAACACTTAATTTTACCACAATATTCAATTTTTTATTACTAGATAAAAAATATTTTAAAGTATTATTATTAACAGATTTTTTATAGTTATCTATACTTTTATTATTATAAGTATCAAAATTAGTTTCCTCAGGATAATACTGACCATCATCCGTATCTATTTCTGGATTTTTCAAATCTTTTAACTCTTCTTCTAAAACTTTAGTAATCGCACCTATAACTTTTTCCTCAATATTACTAGAATTTAAACCTGCAATTTTATAAATTTCCTCATAAGACAATTTATTACCAGTTTTTAAATCAATGTTATATATATAATATTGAGGCTGAACAACATCCGTAGCACCCACTCCATATGTTAATACTACAGATAAACTATCATCATTAATATATTTTTTATAATTACATTCATCTACAAAAGTTTCTTTATCTTTTACACCATCATTATAAGTTTTTATAGCACTATCAAATACTTTTTTAATGTCCTTATTAGCATTTTCTCCATATGCAGAATTAACATTAATATATGGAACCACAATATCCTTAGCATAATATTTTTCATAATATGTTGAATAATAATCAGCATCCACATCTTTTTGATATTCTGCATCATAAACCCAATCTTTAGTATTATCAATTTTAGAAACCAAATTACTATCATTTTTCTCATTTACTTTAGAAGTATCAACATTCTTATTATTATGAGATTTATTATAAAAAGCATAACAACCAAATACCACGAATAACACCATTAAAATAACAACTATAATATACAATCCGATGTTTCTTCTCTCATTATCCATATTTTAATCCTTAACTATATCTATTTCCATAACTTCATCATTATCAAATGTAAATGTTACCTTATTATCATTTTCTTCTACTGTTTTCAACTTTTTAAAAGCAATATCATAAGTATCTTCTCCAAAAGTAAAAATAGCCAACTCATTATTCACATCCACAACATAAATAATACTTTCATTAACACTATCTATATAACTTTCTTTATAAATAAGATTATTTCCTAAACTATCCTTAATTAAACTCTCACCATCATTTGAAATAGTTCCATCACTAAAAACTAATAAACCACAATTATTGCTAAAACGACAAATTCCCTTAGGTAA
>CANPZX010000084.1 GCA_947589195.1 uncultured Bacilli bacterium
AAAGTGAAAGATGATCATTGTAACACTTAATGGAACATTAAAAAATGATGTGTTCCATTTAATTTTTCATTTAATAATTTACATATATTTACTTTATAAACTTGACATATTATATTAATTAGATTTAAAATAAAGACATGAAATGAAAGAGAGGTTTATATATATGGATGATATTGTAATAGGACAAGCTTCAGGTTTTTGCGCAGCTACTGCTAATATATGGCAAATAGTTGGTTATGTATTGTTAGTTTTTAAAATTGTAGTTCCAATTTTATTAATTGTATTCGGTATGATTGATTTAGGAAAAGCTGTTATTGGGAGTAAAGAAGATGATACTAAAAAGGCTATTAATGGTTTAGTTAGACGTCTTGTTGCAGCTGTTGTAATTTTCTTCATTCCAACTATAATTGGTTTTGTCTTCCGAATTTTAGGAACTTGGAAAACTGATGCTAAAGCTGATTATGATGTTTGTAAAAGTTGTATTACTAGTCCTAGTGATTCTGCATGTGATAGTAATGCTACAACTGCATGGAAAAGTTAAAAAGCATAATTGCTTTTTTTTTTATGCTATGATAAGATTTTATTGTAGGTGATTTATTGTGCAGGATTTAATTGATAAGTTAAAAAAAAATAAAAAATTATTGGTTTTTATGGTTGCTTTAGTAGCAATAATAATAATTTGGGCAATAATTTTTCTTTTAGTTAATGTATTTAAAAGCCGAAAAATTACTTATGAAAGTTTAGAAGAAAAAGTAGCAATTGCAGCTAAGGAATATTTAAATGATTATCCGGATAGTAGACCAAATGCTACGACAAATGAGGTAATGATTGATACTAGTATCTTAATTACCAATGAATATTTAAAAAATTTAGATAAATATGTGGATGATGTCTGTGGCGGATATGTTTTAGTTACTTATAAAGATGAAGGGTTATCATATCGAACATTTTTAGATTGTAATTCTTTTAAAACTAGAACTTTTAGAAGTGTTTTAGATGAAAATTCCAGTTTAAATTATGCTGGTGATGGAATTTATGAACTAGATAAATATAAAGTATATCGCGGTCAAAACCCAACTAATTATCTAAAGTTAGGTAATGCAATATATCGAATTGTCAAATATAATGATGAAGAAATTCAGATAATTATTGATAATAAAAATACGACAATGACTCAAATATTTCCATCAGCTAATTATTATGATGTCTGGGATGATAGATATAATACAGAATTAAAATTAGCAAGAGGAATAAATTCTTATAATATAAGCATAGTTTTTAATAATTTGAGTAAATTTTATAATAAATATTTAAGTAAATATCAAAGTTATTTAAATCCTATTTCATTATGTGCTGGTAAAAGAAATGAAGCAGATATGAATAAAGGAGGAAAAGCAGAGTGTAACAATCTTGTTTTAAATAGTTATATTGGTTTATTACCCGTATATGATTATTTAAATGCTAGCTTATCTGATTTATGTATAGGAACTTTAAGTCCAGAATGCCAAAATTATAATTATTTAAATAATAATAAAGATAGTTGGTGGACTATAACAGCTAATTCAAAAAATAGTTATGAAGTTTATTATGTTAATTATAATGGGATAGTTTCTAGTGATTATGCTGGTAGTAAGAAATTTTATCGCTTTATTTTAAATTTAAATAGTGATATCTTATATAAAAGTGGTAATGGAACTTTAGAAGATCCATATATAATTAGATAATGAGGAAAAGATAATGAAAAAAAATTTGTTTATAATAATTACTTTCTTGTTAATGATTTCCAATGTTAAAGCGTTAACAACTAAAAATGGTATACCAATTAAAGGTGGAGAGGGAGATAGTGTTTCATTATATTGTTCTTATAGTAATGGAACTCATACAAGTTCTTTTTACTTTACAAAAGGTTCAGCAAATGATAATGGTAATAATATTGATTATTCTGATAGTTCATTAAATACTGCTGAAAGTAATCCGGCTCCTTTTTTTCAAGATTATTCCAATACGACACTTAAAAATATTGGAATTTTAGATAATAATGGAAATTATGATTGTCCAATGTTTATAAATTATAATTTAAATAAAGAGGGAGAGATAATTAGTTGGGAAGGATTCTATAATAGTTTTATTGATATTCCTAGTAAAGATAATACAATATTTTCGCCTTTAAATGTTAGTGATAGTGAATGTGCGGGAAAATGTCAGGGAGGTCAAGCTGAAAGTAATCTTAGCTTTACTTGTAATTATTTATCGACTTCAGGAGGCCAAAGTTTAAGAATTGCTTATGATGATAAAACTAACGTCCTTAATTATAGTTTTCCTAATGGTTTAAAAAATGAAGTGACTAATCCTAGTTTGTCAGAAATATCAATTTATCAAAATTGTCCTGATATATTTTATAATAAAAAAAATAACGATATAAAAGTTAATTATTTAGAGGATATTTCAAATTGTGCGGGAGATTTACAATGTACAAAATATTTTAACGAATTATATGCGAATAAAGATACAATAGAATACTATTGCAAGAACGGTATATGTAATTATCCTAAAAACAGCCAAATTTCTTGGGAAAAAGTTAAGGAAGATGCGACTGTTACTGATCCAATTGGGGGATTATGTTATTCTAGTGGAATAGCTAAGGGATTAAGATTTATAGGATACATGTTATTGATTGCTAAAATATTATTACCAATTTTTTTAATTATTATGGGTTCAATAGATTTTGGAAAGGCAGTACTGTCTAATGATGGTGATGCTTTAAATAGAGCAACACGGACATTTATAACCCGAATTATAATAGCGGTTTCTATATTCTTTATACCGACCATTGTAAATTTTGTTTTTGGTGGTATTGTTAAAAATGCTGGTATTTATTTACAATGGAATAATTGTCGAATATGCATTTTTGAACCAAATTCATGTAATGTTTCATAAGCAGAAAAATCTGCTTTTTTAATTTTTATATAAATTCAAATATACTATATATATAGGAGGACATAATAAGATATTTTACAATGTATTAAAATATTTTATGAATCCTTTTTGGTTACAGTTTTGTGACTAGCACAAGAAAAGAGTGAGAATTTAAAAATTTTCACTTTTTTTAAACTATAACTGGATTATTATCAAATGCTAATTGTATAGCATTCATTACATTAATATTTTGCTTTTTATAA
>CANPZX010000085.1 GCA_947589195.1 uncultured Bacilli bacterium
TACCTAGGATTGGGATAATTTTTTTATTTAATTTCATTGTTATCCTCTTTTCTATTGTTATCTATAGTATAAGATAAATTATGTTTATTTGCAATTACTTTAAAAAACAAAAAATCAAAGAAACTTTTGACAATTATTGATTAAAATCTAACTCAAAATTTATATTTAAATTATCTAAAATAAAACCATTATAATTAAAACTATCTTTAAAACTAAAAATTTCAATTTCTACTTTAAAATAGTTTTCTTTTAATTTGGTAAAATAAATATTTAAATTTTCTTCAGTTAAAATAAAGAAATACTCTTTATCATCGCCAAAAGAAAAATCTCAGATATCAACTAAATCATTGCCTAGTACTTTTTCATTTAAAGGTAATTTGTTAAGTAGAGAAATAGTTTCACAAATACTAAATGCTAACCAATATCTATTTTCAATATTGGTAAGTTCAACAAAATATTTGGCTAAACATGTACTATTAATAGGATTTATTTTTACTTTTATCATAATTATCACCAATAACTATATATAATATAACATAAAAATTTAGAATTTTTTTAATTATGTTCAATTAATTTTTGAAATATGCTAAACTACATACGAGGTGAAATACTTATGGAGAAAATTGGTATCATCGCAGAATATAATCCTTTTCATCGTGGACATTTATATCACATTCAAAAAATTAAAGAAAAATATCCTGATTCTTTAATTATCTTAGTTTTAAATGGTTATTTTTTAGAACGAGGTGAAATTAGTTTTTTAACTAAAGAAGATAAAGTTAAAATAGCTCTTGAGTATGGCATAGATTTAGTTTTAGAATTACCCGTAGTATTTGGTACTCAATCAGCAGATATATTTGCTAAATATGCTTTACAATTATTAAATGAAGTTCAAGTAAATAGAATTATTTTTGGTAGTGAATCCAATAATTTAGATATTTTAACTAAAATAGCCGATTTACAACTAGCTAGTGATTATCAAACTAAAGTTAAAAATTTTTTAAAAGAGGGAGTTAATTACCCTACAGCTTTAGCTAAAGCTTTAAATATTACTTTTGATTTTAATAATCCTAATGATTTACTCGGTATTTCTTATATTAAAACTATTAAAGAAAATAATTATAATATTAGATATGAAACTATAAAAAGAACTAATAATTATCATGATTTAAATAGTGATGAGGAAGTTATTAGTGCTTCCAATATTAGAAATAGACTTCTTAAAGGAGAAAATATATTAAAATATACATTTTCTAATGTAAATAATAAAATAATTATACCTAACTTTAATTTATATTTTACTTTACTTAAAGCTAAAATATTAACAACTCCTAATTTAGATAACTTTTTAACAGTTGATGAAGGTATTGAAAATCGTTTACAAAAACAAATTAAAAACGTAAGTAATCTAAAAGATTTCCAAAATACTCTTAAAACTAAACGTTATACTTATAATAAAATTAATCGAATGTTTATTCATATTTTATTAGGTATTACTAAAAAGGATGTTCATAATTTAAAATTAGATTATTTAAAAGTTTTAGGTTTTACCAAAAAAGGACAAGAATATTTAAATCAAATCAAAAGTAATTTAAATTTACCTTTAGATATAAATTCTAAATCCTATATTTATCAAAAGGAACTTATTGCTTCTTTAGTTTATGATTTAATTAATAATACTAATACTTTTACTTATGAAAAATTAAATAAACCTATTATAAAAGATTAATCTATTAAAAACCTTGGACGAACACCAAGTGATGTGGAAGCAAAACTCGGATTGGCATGACCTTGGTTACTAGCATAAGCAAAGGTCGTATAGGTGGCAATCGCTTTTAACCAATAACTAAAACTAGATTGATTATAACTATTAATAAATTCAGGTTTAAGTTTGAATATTGCATACTGACGATTGTCGATTCCAATGTCATAGCCAGATGAACTCCATACTGTTGATCCATATACATTTACTTCACTCATTAAATCTACTTGACTGTCATACCAAGCCCAACCTGATGATGCACCATTGGGTAATCCCCCAAACTGATTCGAACGACTACTTTCCATTTGGTCAGTTAATAAATTCGTATAAGTGATTATATGATTTTCAAAAACAGGCTCAATATAATTTTCTAAAATATCAGGTAAAACTTTCTGTTTCATGTTGCTGCCAACATAGGCCCCAATAATACTTTTTTCCTCTGTAGCTCCTAATGGTTTTAGTTTTAAAGTCTTATCTACTACTCCTGTGGTATCGCTATCATTCATTTTTTGATTTTCAAATGGCCTAGCTGGGATTATTGTCGCATGATTAGTTGTTAAGTCAGTATATCCGGAATGTAAATAATTATTTAAGTCAGCTATTAACCACGTTACTGTATGATTTTCTCCGTTATTATCTGGTTTAGTTGTTGTAAAGTAATCACCAACATAGATATCGTCAAACCTACCACTACTAATCATGTCATATAAACTATTATCATTATAGTAATCAGTTATATCTTTTCCACGATAAGTATTTCTTCTTAAACTTACTCCTTCGGATATATATTCATTATATTCTGCTTGGGTTATTCCATTACTTTGAAATTCTATTGTACATTTTGTATCTTTCTTTAAATTATCGATTCTTAAATTCCAAGCATTATAATCCCACGAGCCTGTTGCGTCATTATTACATACAACATTGGTTTTATATAAGCCCCTTGTTGGAACATTATTTTCTTTTTGTCCATTTACTTCAATAGCTAATTTAACATCATAACCAAAATCGGGTACTATTCCTTTGATTACGTTATACTCTTTGTCTTCTTGGTATAAGGCGTATGTTCTAATTATTAAAATACCCCCCCCCCAGAACAAGCATTAGCCCTAGAGTTA
>CANPZX010000086.1 GCA_947589195.1 uncultured Bacilli bacterium
TAATTTATTATGATATACCGCGTCCTAACCAATAGTTGATGAGGTGTGTTATACTAGAGTCCCACCCCATAAAGGGGCTACACCCTCGGATTACTTGATTAGGAAGCGGGGACGGACACCACGCGAGAGGGATGCACCGGACGTGTCGGCATTGCCATAGCTGTGGACACTAGCAAAGCCCGTAGAGTCGGCGACCGCTTTTAACCAATAATAGAATCTATTTGTACCATAACTGTTAATAAATTCAGGTTTAAGCTTAAAAATAGCGTATTGACGATTATCGATTCCGATATCATACCCTGATGAGGACCAAACTGTACTCCCATACACGTTTACTTCGCTCATTAAATCTACTTGACTGTCATACCAAGCCCAGCCAGACGATGCACCACCATTTTGACCAAATTGATTAGAACGACTTTGTTCCATTTGGTCAGCAAGTAAATTAGTGTATGTAATTATGTTTTCTTCGCCAAATACAGGCTTGATATAGGTATCAAACACACTTGGTAATATTGTTTGTTTCATTTTACTTCCCACGTAAGCTCCAACACTTGTTCTTGTTTGATTATCTTTAGTTTGCAATGTTAATTTTTCGTCTACTACTCCAGTTTTATTTTCTGTATTCATTTGAGCTGTACCTAATGTAGTTGCTGGAATGATCGTCGCATGACACTCTTTTAAATCGGTATAACCCGAATGTAAATAATTATTTAAATCAGCGATTAACCACGTAACGTTATGTCCATCTTTATCTGTTTTGATATAATCACCAACATAGATATCATCAAAACTACAATTACTAATTTGAGTATATAACTGTTTATTATTATATAAATATGTAATATCTTTTCCTCGGTAAGTATTTCTTCGTTCATTTACCCCGGCTTCTAAATACTCGTCATATTCAGCATCACTTAAACCAGAAGTAAATGTTATATTGCATTTTGTTCCTTCACTTGCATTATTTATTTTTAAATTCCAAGCATTATAATCCCATTCTCCGGTTGCTTCATTATTACATTTTATTTCTGTTTTATATAAGCCTCGAGCAGGAGCATCATTGGCTTTTGCACCATTAACCTGGATAGCAAGTTTTACATCATAGCCAAAATCAGGCACTATTCCTTTTATTACATTATATTCTTTCTCTTCCTGGTACAGGGCGTATGTCCTATAGACTAATAACCCCCCCCCTAGAGCAGTTATAGCGCCTAGAGTTAGGAGGGTATTTCTTAGTCTTTTATTTTTCTTAAATTTTTCTAACTTCATTTTTTCTTCCTCCTTATTGTTATCTATAGTATAGGATAATCCAGGTCTATTTTCAAGTAAAAAATTTTTAGATGGTTTAATAGCATTTATTAACTAAATAAACACTATTTCAATATATATAGATAAATTATTTAACGGTACTTTATTCCACTTAATGGTACTTATTAAAAATATAGAACCATATAAATTTTAGACATAAAAGTAATAGTTCAAGACAAATTTAAATAAAATATTTTTTATATATTTAAATATCAGAGGTAAGTAGTATGAGTGAAATATATAATAAATATTGTAAATTAAAAAAGAAGATAATATTACCCCCATTAGAGCTTTAAATATATTTTATGATATAAAAAAAAGGTTATAGAAACCTTTATTTAAAAAATTTTCGTTTATGATTACGTTTAGTAAATATTACACAAAGTAAAGCTCCAATTACGATACTAATGATAACAATAATTACTACCTTAAAGCTAATTTTTTTATTATTTTCTTCTTGTTCTGTTTTATTTTCATCTTCGGTAATAGGTTCATTGGAATTATCTGTAGTTGGTATAGATGGAAGATTGTTATTATTATTATTATTATTGTTATTATTATTATTATTATTTTCGTTTTCACTAGGATTTAAAGTAGAATTATTGTTTGGGTTATTGTTATTACTATCATTATTATTAGGTTCTTTAGGAACATTGGAACTTGGTTTGTTAGAAGAACTACTTGAATTATTAGAATTTGAAGTAGAAGGATTAGAATTTATAACAGAATCTTTGGTAGGAACAATATAGAAATTGTAAGTTTTTTTTACTGTACTATCATAAGTTGTAACTGTAAAGCTACACTTTGCGGTATTAGAAGTTATTTGACATGGCTTAGTTGTATAATTAATGCCATCCATGGTAAATTTAAAATATATTTCTTGAGCATTTTTATTAACATGAATATTATAATTATTGATAGAATCATTAAATTTTTCTTCTAATGTAGCATTAACTACTTCAAAGTTTTTTATAGTTGTATCTATAACATATGGTTTTGTTGGTGTATCAAAATTATTTGGTTCTTCACGAGTAATATTAACTATATAAGTCTTAGTAGTTTTATCTTCAGCAGTTACAATTAACTTACAGGTATTATTCCCAACTTTAAGCTTACAACTTACATCCCCACTTATTTTAGCTTTAGATGAAACAGGAGTGGCAATTAAATTAACATAGGTAATATTGTTAGAAACTGTAGCGTTATAATTAGTAATTGTCGAAGAAAAACTAGGACTTAAAGTACCAGAACTTAATTTTAAACTTTTTAAGTTAGCATCACTACTTATATTACAAGCTTTTTTATAGGTAGTTAGATCAACTTTATTACCTTTATTATCAAAATAAGAACCATATTTATCTTGTTCACATTTTAAATAATGATAAGTTAAGTCTTCAACTTGGTAAACTAAATCATTAGTTTTTTCAATTTCGATTACCGCGACAACATAAGAACCAGACATTATTTTGGAATTTGTAAAATAAAAGGTATTATTAAAGTAAAAGCAATTATAAAGCCTTTAAAATAATTAGATATAATTTTATTTTTATTT
>CANPZX010000087.1 GCA_947589195.1 uncultured Bacilli bacterium
AAAAGAAAAGAAAGTCTGATTATCTGTGGTTACATAAGCATTTCTAAGAATTGCCATAAAGAGTACCTCCTCACTTTTGATATGCTTATTATATCATAAAGAAACACCGTTGTCAATGTTAATTTTGTTAATTATTACGGCGCGCCAGCATATTTTACAAAGACATAATAAAAATGCGGCTGTTGCCGCATTAATCATCATCCTTCAATTCCTTCAAATCATAATACCCGCACATCTTAAACCATTGTGTCCAAGTATAATATTTACCGCACTTTGGGCATACACCATCATCAGCAGTCCAGCACATATTATTTTCTGGTGCCCAATCTTCTCGATCGATGCGCACTAGCTCTATGTCACAATGTGGGCAATGTGGAATAACGGGCGTGTAAATGATGTCTGATTCCATAATTTTATTTCCTCCTTCATTTCGTTGTACTTATTATAGCATAAATTAAGGAAAATGTCAATTAAGGTTACATTAAATAAAGTAGCGCGCCCACTTATTTAACCTAAACTCAACACTCAACACTCTCACTCCAACTCATTTCACTATTCTACCACTTCACTACTCTACTATGTCACCACACTAACGTGCTACCACTTCACTATGCTAAAGTCTACCGCTTGACTTCTTGTTAAATTTATGTTATAATTATATTACAAGGAAGGAGAGAGGAACCATGTGGAGCCTGAACCTGGTGCGGCCGCGAGATAGTAAAAATAAGCTGGAAGCTGGAAATAAGCTGGAGGGTGTAAGCTGGACTGTGGAGCTGGAGGAGCTGGAAAGCTGGAGTTAGAAAAGCTGGAATTAAAATAAAAGGAGAACTAAAATGAAATTTGATTTAGATAAAGTTTGTATGGATGAAAAAGCCAAAGATTTAACTCGTATTCTTGTAGACTCACAAGCACGTGAAGCTAATGAAGATGCAGATAAATGGGCGCAATATGTCGCAGAACTTGCGTGGAGTCATCGCGTTCCTCCCGTAGGTTTTATGATTGAACCAAATGAAGGAATGTATATGTTACTTCCAAGCAGTTCACAAGAAATTTATCCTAAGCTAAAACATACGTATCATTTTAATCTAGTAGATTATATTGAAACTACTAATAATGATTTTTGGCTATGTGTTTATGATAGAGACAATCGTGGAAATATTACTCAGCATACTATAAAATATACAAAAAAGCCTGTCACTGAGTGACAGGCTTAATTCTATATTGAACTGTTTTCGCACGGCCATAAATTCGTTTTTCAAATAAATCAGGATACTCCTTTTTTACCGCAGAAAAAGTTAATAATTTTCTAGGGACAATTCCTACGTCACTTTTGCTAAAAATAGGTTTTTCTTCAATTAATTTCTTTAATTCAGATATAGTATGCCAATCATAATAATCTATCGGAAAATTATTTCGTGTAAATTCTACAAGGCCACGTGCAGAATTTAATAAATATTGCCGTTCAGGAGGAAAACGTGCACGAATGAATTGACCAATATCTTCATATTCATTAGAATTACAAATCCAATCTTGAAAACTAGTATCATAAATGTTAATACTACGACCAACTATACCAGTAGTAATAACAAAATCATATTGCGGCGGCACTCTACCTTCTTCCATAACCATATTTAATCCTTCTTGTTGCTCTTGAGTAAAAATTTCTTTATAAGTTTTATTTTCTGGACTCCACATTACAAGAACTTTAAAACCCATTGCTTCTAATACTACTTTTAAATGGAGTGCATCCATAACATATTTTGTAAAGCACCAATATTTATGACCATCACCAGGATAAATAATCCCGGCTTTAGCTATAACAATAACATTTTCAATAAAAATAGTATTTTGAGCATCGAATTTTTCCTCAAGTTTACCTTTAATAATATAATTAATATAATCTTTAAAATATAATGCCGCATATTCTGGAGTTGCAGAAATGGCAATTAACTTAATTTTCGCGGGGTCAAGTATTACTGTTTTAATTTGATAAACAAAATTAATAATTGAACTAGTTTTGCCTTGTTGTAATAAACTTGTTAATTTTTCATAAGAAAAATTAGGAAGCATTCTTTTTAATTGCCGAATTTCTTTTTCATAATACCCTTTAATATCATCAAATTCATCCCAAATGATTAAATCTATATCATCTAACCAATCAATTCCTTCATTACGTAATAATGCGGCAAAAGTTTGATAGCACATTACATGGACTTTATCTTCATCTTCTTCTACTGTCCATAAACTTTTTTGTCGATTTGTAAACCATCCATTACCATTACCATCTGTAAAAATAACAGCTTTATCACTATGTAAGGTAGCAATACTATCACGAGTTACCTTATTATGCACTAAGTAAAGAACATGCTTTTTCGCGCGCGCAAATTTTAAAATTCTTTCGTCGAACATAAAAGTCGTTTTGCCCCATCCACGGGGTGCCGCAAGAACATTAAAAAAACCCGCACGTATAGAATCTAATTCTTCATCTCGAATAATTGTAGATAAATATTTTTCTTCATTCATCATTTATCAATCTCCATTTTTTTATATTATATCATAAAAAGAGATAATTGTCAATCTCTTCATTTTTTAAGTAAAGAAAAAAGAAAAAGTTTCCTACATTTTTTTCAAAAATTTTTATTTTGTAGTTAGTAAATTTTGGTAGAAGTTTTTGGGGTAGCGTGCCGGTCAATTTTAATAAAGGGTAAAAACTTCTACCAAAATTTCACTACAAAAAATTTTTAATAATTTCCCTATATATTATTATATTTAAATAAATTTATTTATTTATTTTTATTTAAATTTATTTACTAAAATTCTTGACAAAAG
>CANPZX010000088.1 GCA_947589195.1 uncultured Bacilli bacterium
AAAAATATTATCACTATCTATTTTAAAATTATTAATCGTATTTTCATATCTATTTATTATACTATTAACTGAATCAACACTTACTATTCCTCCACGGCCACTCATTTGATTTTCTAATCCTTCAGCATCGGTTACATAACTTTTTAAATAGTCATTTAAATTAGTAATATTTTGAGCAATAGTATTATATATTTCTTGAATTTTTCCTAAGTAATTTACTAAATTACTAGCACTACCATAGGCATTTTTCGAAAAAGAAGCTTTTTTATTAGAAAAATATCTTCTTTCATTTTCAAGTAATGTTATATTATCTCTTATAACTGAGGTATTTATTACTTTACTACTGCCCATTTTTTCCTCCTTATTTTTTTATCTAAATCTTCCCATTCTTAAGCTCATATTACTATTTAAATTAACAGCATATTCAAAATCTAAAGTTGCCTCTGACAATTGTAAAATTGTTCTTTCTTTATTATAATCTCTTACATTTTCCGAATATTTATTCATCATTTCTATATAATCTAAAGCTTGTTCTTGATTTATGGGAATCTCATTTTCTTTACCCCTATATTTTAATTTTGCATATTCTAAAGCCATATTAGATAACTTTAATAATTCATCATAATTTTCGTCATTTAATAATAAAGCTTGTTTTAAAATCTTATCTTTATTTTCCCATTTTTGTTTTTCAAGTTTAATAAAAAATTTTTTTAACTTTTCTTTATCATTACTAAGTTTTAAAGAATTTTGATAAGAAAAGTTTAAATAATCACGATAAGCTTCTTGAACTTCTTCATATTCATTTGTATTAAAATCTTTAATTATATCATCTATCATTGTTTCATAAACAGCATTTAATATATCCATTATATTCTCCTTAAATTTCACGTATTTCAAAAATTAACATATTAACTAAATCATTTAATTCTAATGAATCTTCTTTGGTACAACCTTCTATTGCTTTATCAAAAGCATTAAACAATTTTTTAAAATAAGAAGAACTAATAGAATTATTCAATTTTTTTATATGATTTATAATAATGTTTTGATCTCGATGAAAATACGCATCTTGAATCGTATCTAAATCAAGTATATCATTTTTTACTAAACTATCTAAACATTCAACAGCATAATCATATCCCGAAGGATTATAAATTCCAAGAATTTTTTTATTTAAAAATTCTGTTATTGTTTCTTCTATACCAATTTGATATTTTCCAAACGGTGTTTGATATTTTAAATTATTGTTAGATATTGCGTGTAAAGATTCGTGACAAACTGCCGAGTCAAGCATGTTTGGTGCATCATAGGCATATTTTAAATTTATAAGAATATTTTGAGAAGCTCTAGAATAAACACCCGCAACTCCTGGACCACGATTAAAAACTTTATCAGTAGCAAAATAAATGTGATTATCAAGTTTTTTTTCAATTTGCGATTTACTAAGATACTTGCCAAACCGGTCAGAAAATGTATCTATCAAACCTGAAATCTTATTATTTCCGTTAGCATCACCATAAATAAAATCCGAAAAATTTGTTAACTTTGGAGAATAAGGTTTTAAATATGAATGATATTTAGATAAATAGTCAAACTCCGATATATTCATTTTATCTCTTGTAAGCCACTCATAAACCATTGCATAATTTTCTCGATTACCTACGTCTATATCTTGCTTTACAATATTTTTTATATTTTTATCATATAAGGATGTAAAATTTTCACAAAATTCTTTTATTTTAGGATTATCTGTAAAATTTATGCAATAATCATCAGAAGCAATAGCAATAATACTTTGGACATCATCAGCAAAGATTGCCTTTGGATTACTATCAAAATCTAACTCTATCATTTTTAAACCCATTTTATATAATAAACTTTGTCCTACTTTATCCGCAACAAAATCATATGAGTACTTCTCTATTAGATTTTGGGATTCTTTTATAGCTTGTTTAGATAATCCTAAATCTATTTTATTTTTTTTAAGTGTAATCATCAAATCTTTAAGAGCATTTCCTACTGCTTGTTGCTCTTCTAAATCAAGATTTTCTAATTCTACTCTTTTATCACTGCTATTTAGTAAATCTAATAAATAACTAATAGTAAATAATTTTTGGGTACTCTCTACATCTATTCTTCCACCTATGGTTTGAACTAGTTTATTATCTACAATAATTGTTCCCTCAAGTTTTTTTAAATTATTACCTTTATACTTATAAATACCATCTTTCGTTTTAAATATAATCTTATTATTTGAATTGGAAATTTTTTGCTGTAAATCGGGAGATATTTCAGATATATCCGCAATTTCAATAACAGTAGTATCAGTGGTTTTCAAAGCTTTTTCAATTTGACTTGCAAGAGTATTATATCTTTTTATACCTCCAAGACCATTTCCATATGTTCCTAAGGCATTCATGCCTCCTGCTAAAGCCATTTGGAATAAAAGACCATCTTCCTCAGCATTAGTTAAAAAGCTATCTACTAATCCAGTTTCTTCCGTTTTTCGATATATTGCTGTTTGAGCCATTTCATTTATAAGTGGTTCACTAGCTCCAATACCAAAGGC
>CANPZX010000089.1 GCA_947589195.1 uncultured Bacilli bacterium
ATACACTGTACAAAAATGTAACTGAACACTCAGTTTGATTTCTTTTAACAGTCAGTTTTACAAAGCGAATTATTGAGCCATTGGCGAAATAAATGAGCCTGTATGCGATAGCTGATTATTTTGGTAAGTTAATTTATAAAACTAATTTGCACTTAAAAGATTGTTTATACTATCAATATATAAATATGATTGAGGTGGAATAAAATTAGGTTTCTTTTTAAAAGGATCTATTGGTTTTTTATAGCCAATATATCTTTTTATTTTTATAGCATAACCTTTATCCTTATTTTTGAAATATTCAAAGAAATCTTTTTGAATTATTCCACTGTGTTCTTCAAACATAGTCCATAAATTTAGAGGAGAGTCTTCAATAACTTTATCTATTACAATTTTCCCTACAATTTTTTTTGTTGGGGAAGATTCGTAAACATAAACAGTTTTTACCTTATCATTAAATATAATTTTTCTAAATTCATATAATTTAGAACCTTTTTCTATTTCTTCAACATATTTGGGTTTTATTGATAATAAGACTTTCATCTATTTGACCTTCTTTAATAATATCTTTATATGATTTCTGATTTTCTAAATGTCTGACTGTTTGTATAATACCATTTACGATATGATTTTGTGCTAAATATTGCCAAGTAACCTCTTTCTTTAAGTTACAATTATGTTTAAATAATATAACAACAGGTGGGTTTCTTCTTTGACACATTTGTTTTATTTCGTCTTCTGAATATACTGTTCGCCTTTTTATTAATTTATAAATCTTATCTGGATCATTTATATTATAATAAATTCCTTCAATTGTTCCAAGAGTTAATATAGCTTTATAATCTTCTGTTCTGTAAAAAAGGATTATGTCGCCTTCTTGCATAAGTCGAATAGGAGTATTACAGAGGTATGCTTTTTGAATAGAGAAACCCTCACTTGAATATTGGTTTTGATTATTCAAGTCAAGATCTAATGAAAGCTGAGAAAAAGAATTTTGTTCTTCAACTTTATAGTCAGGAAATAACCTTTTAAAAAATTGAGGTTGAATTGGAATAATAAATTTTGATACTTGCTCACCATCATAAAAACTTGGGAAGTATTTTTGATTATTATTTTTTGCTTGTTCTCTTGTTGTAATTATTATTTCTTGTTGAGGATTTATTTCTTTATAAAAAACATCTTCATTATTTTTCTTTTTTGTAAGTAAATAAAATCCGAATGTTTCAATTAAACTAACAAGCTTATCTCCCTTTTTATCTGAAAAATGAGTTAAATATAGTTTTTGTTTCTTCTTTATGAGTGCTTGTTCAAAAGCCATTTTCAAAAGTCTTTCTCCCAATTTCATTCCTCTTGTTGATTCATCAACTTTAAACAAGCATATTTTTAGTACATCATTTAAAATTTTTTGTGGTTCTGAATCTAATACCTCTTGGTCTTCTTCTTTTATTATTAAAATAGCTTTTATTTTATCCTGACCGTTTTGTTTATCTTTATAAACAAAAATATCTCTCTCCGTTCGACAAACCGTATTTCGCCACCATTCTTCAAAGTCACTATATTCATTTTTAAGGGTATCAAATATAGAATCTTCGAGATTAATATTCCATCCTTTTAGTATTTGGAAACAAGGTAAAATAGAAGTATCTTGCGGTGGAAGTAAATTTGAAAAATGTAGTATTGCTTCTGAAATGTTTAATATTTTCTCTTTTATATTTAAACTTTCAGCTTTGGTAAGAATTCCTTTATCTTCAGTAATTAATATATCTGCTGCATTTTTATAAACTGCATATATTAATGAATTATCTACTCTATCATTAGCTTTAACTTCATTTCCAACAATAGCTTTAAATTCTATATCATCATTATAAGTTGGATACCTTTTTATCTCAGAATATGTTCCGAGCTTAGATAAACTTATATTTCTTCTTATTTCATCTTTATCTCTATTAATATCTTCAATAGATAATGGGTGAACTAGAATTTTATAATTTAAATCATTAATAATTCTATTAAGCTCAATAAAGCTATCGGAGAGAATATTTGGATCTTCTCTTTTTATAATGATATTTGTATCATATAAAACTCTTAATTTTTGCATTCTTTTATTTTATCAAATTATATTGAACATGTATAAAATATATCTCATTTGCATATTTGTTAATTACACCCATTTTATAATCTGTGATATAGTTATCAATTGGGGTAATATACAAATATCGAGAAAAGTTGTAATATAAACTTATATTAAAATAATTAGGGTTTTTTGAGTGAGAGTTGTTAAAAATGTTAAGATTATAAGAATTCAATGTAAAAAATTGAACACTTTTTATAACAGACAAAATAGTTAGAAATTTGATGATGAGTTACGAAGAAGATAATATAGAGCAAGAAAATAAAAACAAAGTCGGTGGAGACATGTTGGGTTATTGAAAACCGGACATTTTACACAAAATTTTTAAATTTTGTCAAAAGTAGTCAAACTCAACCTACTTGCTTTTATTTTAATATCAACATTTCAGGTGGTTGGTTACCATACAAAAATGAATAACCCCCATATATAATATAATTGC
>CANPZX010000090.1 GCA_947589195.1 uncultured Bacilli bacterium
TTAGTCTTTTATTTTTCTTAAATCTTTCTAATTTCATTTTTATCCTCTTTTCTATTGTTATCTATAGTATAAAATAATTTATGTTTATTTTCAATTACTTTAGAAAATAAAAAAAGCCAAAGAAACTTTTGACATCTTTTGTCGATTTCCTTGATTTCTTTATTTTGCTCTTTATAATAACTTCTCGTGTTACCGAGTTCTAGCGCTCGCTTCCAATCATTTTTTATTTTTCAGGGGGTTTTTCCTCGGAAGGTAGGAAGTGAGGTAGAAGTTATGAATAAAGAGATTTTCCTTTTTATTATAATAATTATGTTAATTGTAGTTATACTACGATTAATATAAAAAGGTAGCGCTAGCCATACTTGCTTAATTTTACTTGCTTAAATATGGCGTAGCGCTCAAAATTTCCATGCGAGCGTTACCTTACTTGGTAACACTTACATTTTTATTTTATCATTTATTTTTATTTTTATATATTATTTTTTATATATTGACATTATATTTGACAAATTATTTGATTAGAAAACGAGGACGGACACCATATAAGTTGGATGCTTGGTACGCGTTGGCTGTGCCATAGTAATTGACATTAGCAAAGTCTGTTGAGTGGGCGACCGCTTTTAACCAGTAGTTAAAACGTTGATTCCCATAACTATTAATAAATTCAGGCTTAAGCTCAAATATCGCATATTGCCGATTATCTATTCCAATGTCATATCCAGATGAAGACCAGATTGTCGAACCATAAACGTTTACTTCACTCATTAAATCTACTTGACTATCATACCAAGCCCAACCAGACGATGCTCCTCCATTTGTTGTTCCATATTGATTAGAACGATTTTCATCATATTGGTCAGCCAATAAATTGGTATATGTAATTATGTTTTCTTCTTCAAATACTGGTTTGATATATGTATCAAACACACTTGGCAATGTTTCTTGCTTCATCTTACTTCCGACATAAGCTGCTAGATTGCTTCTTTCAGTCTTGTCTTTAGCTGTAAGTTTTTTATCTTTATAAACATTTCCTGTAGTATTACTATCATTCATACCTACATATTTTAATGGTTCAGCAGGGATTATTGTTGCGTGGCAAGTTTGTAAGTCAGTATATCCCGAATGTAAATAATTATTTAAATCAGCGATTAACCAAGTAATATTATGTCCATCCTTATCTGTCTTTATATAATCTCCGACATAGATATCATCAAAACTACAATTTTCTATTTGTTTATATAATTCTTTATTTTTATATAAATATGTAATATCTTTTCCGCGGTAAGTATTTCTTCGTTCATTTACCCCGGCTTCTAAATACTCGTCATATTCAGCATCACTTAAACCAGAAGTAAAGGTAATATTACATTTTGTTCCAACACTAGCATTATCTATTTTTAAGTTCCAAGCATTATAATCCCATTCGCCTGTTGCTTCACCATTACATTGTACTTCTGTTTTATATAAGCCTCGGGCTGGGATTTCATCTTCTACTTTACCATCGACTATAATGGCTACTTTCGTATTATTTATATTTTGGTATTTTCCTTGGGCATAATTGTATATTCTACTTACTAAAATACCCCCCCCCCAGAACAACAATTGTACCTAGGATTGGGAGAACTTTTTTAATTTTTTTTAATATTTTCATCATCTTTTTCTCCTCTATTGTTAGATATAGTATAAAATAATTTTCTTTTAATTACAATATAATTGCATTAAAATCTAAATCAAAATTTATATTTAAACTATCTAAAATAAAACCCATATAACCAAGACTATCTTTAAAACTAAAAATTGCAATTTCTATTTTAAAATAATTTTCTTTTAATTTTGTAAAATAAATATTTAAATTTCGATCGGTTAGAATAAAGTAATATTCTTTGTCATCACCAAAAGGGAAATCCCAAATATCAACTAAATCATTACCTAATATTTTTTTATTTAAAGGTAATTTATTAAGTTCAGAAATTGTTTTACAAATACCAAATGACAACCAATATCTATTTTCAATATTATTGAGTTCAACAGAATATTTGGTTAAACTTATATCATTAATAGGTTTTATTTTTACTTTTATCATATTTTTTTCCTCAATCATATTATACTATAATTTATAAAAATCTACTTATAAAATTAGTGGATTCTAAAAGAATTAATAAGGATTAAATATAAATAAATCATTATATAACTTATCTAACTTTTTAATAGACTGCTATGAATTAAATTTTAAAGCATTACCTTGCCAAGAGCGATAAGCCATATCAATATCTTTATAAGTTAACTTACCATTAACTAAAAGATTCGCAATCACTAATTGCATTATTTTGAAAATTACGTCGAACATAATATTCACTTATATTTATAGGATATATAGTATTAGCTTTAACTATATTCTTTAACAAATTTCTAGTTATATCCATAAAATAAGTTCTTTCTTGTTCAATTAACCACAATGGATATTCATCTATAAAACATCTACCCATATCGTGATTAGCAAATATTTCTTCAATAGTT